>CAXTJW010000009.1:0-27203 GCA_964244305.1 uncultured Acetobacteraceae bacterium | reverse complement strand
TCGGGCTGACGCAGACCTGCCCGGCGTTGCGGAACTTCGCCGCCGCGAGCTGCTTCGTCGCCGCCTCGATGTCTGCGTCGTCGAACACGATCGCCGGGGCATGGCCGCCCAGCTCCATCGTCACCCGCTTCATATGCGCGCCCGCCAGCGCCGAAAGCTGCTTGCCCACCGCGGTCGACCCGGTGAACGAGATCTTCCGGATCACCGGATGCGGGATCAGATACCCCGAAATCTCCGCCGGCACGCCGAACACCAACTGCACCACACCCGGCGGCAGCCCGGCGTCCACATAGCAGCGCACCAGCGCCGCAAGCGACGCCGGCGTCTCCTCCGGCCCCTTCACGATCACCGAGCAACCCGCCGCCAAGGCGATCGCGATCTTGCGGTTGGCCTGGTTGATCGGGAAGTTCCACGGCGTGAATGCCGCAACCGGACCGACCGGCTCGCGCAGCGAAAGCTGATACACGCCCTCCGCCCGCGCCGGGATCACCCGGCCGTAGGTGCGCCGGGCCTCCTCGGCGAACCAGTCGATGATGTCGGCGCCTGCGAGCGTCTCGGCCCGTGCCTCCGGCAGCGGCTTGCCCTGCTCCATCGTCATCAGCGGCGCGATCTCGTCGACCCGGCTGCGCAGCAGGTCGGCGGCCCGCCGCATGAGCTTCGAACGGTCGAAGGCCGAAACGCGCCGCCAGACGGCAAAGCCGCGCTCGGTCGCGGCCAGCGCCATGTCCAGATCGGCCCGCTCGGCATGGGCGACGACGCCGTTGGCCTCGCCGGTCGCCGGGTTCATGACCGCGAGGGTCTTGCCCGCCTCGGCACCGGTCCATTTGCCGTCGATGTGCAGCAGCACGTCCGGGTAATCCATGTTCGCGATCCCTCAGCGGTTTGCCGCAGTTATGCACGACGATCACAAGACAGCCAATGATGGCGCCCGATCCTTGGTTCACGGCAACTGCGGGGTATATTCGTCGAATGCTCGACACCATCGACCCACCGTATCCTGCGCTGAACCCTGGCGTGACGGGGGTGACGGAACCGCCGATCCCGGCCGCGCATGGCTGGGCGGCACGCTATGATGGATCGCGTGGGCCCATGCTCGACCTGTGCCAGGCCGTGCCGGGCTACCCGCCGCACCCCGAGGTCCTCGAGCGCCTGGCCGTCGCGGCGCGTGATCCGGCGTCGGCCAAATATGGGCTGATCAACGGCGACCTCGCATTGCGCGAGACCTATGCCACGGAGGTATCGACGATCTATGGTGGTGCCGTCCGGCCGGACCAGGTCGCCATCACCGCCGGATGCAACCAGGCATTTTTCCTGACCCTCATGACCATCGCCAAGGCCGGCGACACGGTGCTGCTGCCGACACCATGGTTCTGGAACCATCAGCAGACCTGCGCGATGCTGGGCATCGAGGCACGAGCCCTGCCCTGCCGGGCGGAGGACGGCTTTGCCCCCGACCCGACCCGGGCCGAAGCGCTGATCGACCCCAGCGTCCGCGCGATCGTGCTGATTACGCCCAACAACCCGACCGGCGCCGTCTATTCGCCCGCCGTGATCGCGAGCTTCGCCGCGCTTTGCCGCCGCCGCGGCATTTGGCTGATCATGGACGAGACCTATCGCGACTTCCTGCCCGAGGGCCACGAACGCGCGCACGACCTGTTCACGGAGCCGTCGTGGACCGAGAGCGTGATCCAGCTCTACAGCTTCTCAAAGGCCTACTGCGTGCCCGGCCACCGCTTGGGCGCCGTCGTCGCCAGCCAGGCGCTGGTGCGGCAGTTCATGAAGGTGCTGGATTGCCTGCACATCTGCCCGCAGCGCGCTGGGCAGGCAGCGCTCCGCTGGGCCATCGACGCGTTGCCCGAGTGGCGCGCGGCCAATCGCCACCGGATCAACGACCGGGCGGCGGCGATGCGGCAGGCGTTCGAGCAACTGCCGGAGTGGCGCCTCGAGTCGCTCGGCGCTTATTTCGCCTATGTCCGGCATCCCGGGAACGGCACTCCGTCGATGCAGGTGGCGGAGGCACTTGCCGTGGGCCGCGGCGCCCTTTGCCTGCCGGGCAGCGCATTCGGCCCCGGTCAGGACGGGCATCTGCGTATCGCGTTCGCCAATACGGAAACCGCGGCCATCCCGCAGATCGCCGAACGCCTCGCCGGCCCGCTGCCAATTTGTTAGAACGCTGGGATTGGTGGGCGGTACAGGGATCGAACCTGTGACCCTCGCGATGTCAACACGATGCTCTACCGCTGAGCTAACCGCCCAACCCGGCGGCGTTCTAGACCGGACCGGCCCCATGACGCAAGGCGTTCGGCGGGAGGTGCGGCGGCAAACCATCTTTGCGTGGGTGACAGAAGCGGCCATGACAGGTTGAATGCACAGATGGACCTGCCGATCCCGGCGCCGCTGCAAACGGCGATGCCTCCGTTCCTGATCGTCCGCCCCGCGCGCCAAACCGCGCCGATGGTGTTCGCCTCGCCGCATTCGGGGCGGAACTACTCGCCGGAGTTCAAACGCGCGGCGCGGCTCGACCCCGCCGGGCTGCGCCGCAGCGAGGACAGCTTCGTCGACGAGCTGTTCGGGCTGGCGCCGATGCATGGCGCGCCGCTGATCGCCGCCACTTTCCCGCGCGCGTACTGCGACCCGAACCGCGAGGCCTGGGAGCTCGATCCCGCCATGTTCGACGACGTGCTGCCGTCATGGGTCAACACCACCAGCGCCCGCGTCGGCGCCGGGTTGGGCACAATCGCCCGCGTCGTGGCGTCCGGCGAGGCAATCTACCGCGGCAAGCTGCGGTTCAGCGACGCGACGGAGCGGGTGCAAACCTGCTGGCAGCCGTATCACGCCGGGCTCTCAGAAATGATCGACGCCACCCGGCGCGAATTCGGCGCATGTCTGCTGATCGACTGCCATTCCATGCCGGGTCAGGGCTCCAGGGCCCAGGGAAGCGGCGCACGCGGGATCGGCGATGCGCCGGATTTCGTGCTGGGCGACGCGCATGGCACGACCTGCTCATCGCGCGTCACCCGGCGGGTCGAGGCGGTGCTGACCGGTTTCGGCTACCGGGTTCGCCGCAACGATCCCTACGCCGGCGGCTATGTGACGCGCCACTACGGACGCCCCCGCGAGCATGTCCACGCCCTGCAGATCGAGATCGCACGCGGCCTTTATATGGATGAGGCGCGCCTCGAGCGGGGCGATGCGTTCGAGACCATCCGGCTGCATCTGGGCGAGCTCGCCGCCGACCTGACGGCCTCGGCGTCGGAGCTGCTGGCGGGCTGATCCGTTCACGGTTCCTTCATCGGATTGGCGCATTCTGTGGGTTATGCGCTCCTTCGTTCTCGCTGCCCTGCTCGCTTTCCCGTCCATCGCCTGGGCCGATCTGCCCCGGGGGGATTTGTCGATGTCGCCCCAGGCCCAGTGCCGAACCGCCATCGCCGCGGCGGAGCGGTCGCTGGGCGTGCCGGATCGCCTGATGCAATCGATCGGCGTGATCGAGAGCGGGCGGCGCGACGAGGCGGGGTCGGTATCGGCCTGGCCTTGGACCATCAACCACGGGGGGATCGGCGCATACTTCGCCACGAAGGCGGAGGCAGTGGCGGCGGTCGCGGCATTGCAAAGCCAGGGCGTGCGGTCGATCGACGTCGGGTGCATGCAGGTCAACCTCATGCACCATGGCGACGCGTTCGCGTCCCTGGAGGAGGCATTCGATCCCGGCGCCAACGCCCGTTACGCCGCACGCTTCCTCAACCGTTTGTTGGTGCAGACCGGGTCGTGGCCGGGCGCAACGGCCGGATATCATTCGCTGACGCCCGACATCGGGGCGGAGTACGCGCGGCGGGTGCTGGCAGTCTGGGGCAAGCCGGCAGCGCGCCAGCCGCCCGTCGAGGCCCCTACGCGGCAGGCGTCGCTGCAGCCCTGGGCACCGTCATTGCCGTCATCACCGCCAAGCGCGGCGTTTTCGTCCGGAAGCAATGCCCGCATCATCCCCTTGCCGTCGCCCGTCGGCGGCATGCCCGGCGTGCCGGCCGGGCGCGGGCTCGCGGCCTATCGCGCGACGCCCACGCGGCTGGCCGCCCGTTTGATGCCAGGCCGACCGACATAGCGCCATGAGAGTGCATCACCGGGCACGCAGCCCACCATAATTGCCGCCGCTACGATCGCGGTCTACATCGTCCTCGGCCTCCTTTTCGAAAGGCACATCCTGCCCATCACGATCCCGTCGACCCTGCCGTCCGCCGCCATGCTGGCCGACATCGTCCGCCTCATTCCCTCGATGCAGGCGAGGGCCGTGGAGTTCGACGCGCGCGAGATCTTCCCAGAGCATGACTTCACGCTGTTGCGCGAACTCGGAGCTTTGCTGGCGCCCTTGCCGGTGCGGTTCGGCGGATACGGCGCCGGAACCGAGGCCGGGGGGACCGATCTGCTCATCGGCGTGTTGGGCGCACTCGGCCAGGGCAACCTATCCGTAGGCCGCCTGTTCGAAGCCCACGTGAACGCGCTACAGCTTATCACGACATTCGGTAGCCCAGCCCAGATGGAACAAGCGGCCGCAGACGTGCGGGCTGGCCACCTATTCGGCCTGTGGGTCACCGACCCCCTCGGGCGCACCCTGACCCTCGACGCCGGCGTATTGAGCGGCAGCAAGGGTCCGTGTTCCGGCGCCGGGCATGCGACGCGGGCCTTGGTCACGGTTCTGACTGCGGCCGGAACCCGGATGGCCGTGTTGGCCGTGGATGGGTCGATGCCGGTCGAACCGATGCAGGGCATACTGCAGGGCATGCGCGCCGCCGCCAATGGCATCGTCCACTTCGACGGCGTGGTTCTGCCGACAGACGCGCTGATCGGCGAGCCCGGCGACTATCTGCGCGAGCCGCATCTGTCTTGCGGAGCTTGGCGCACCACCGCCGTCACGCTGGGTGGCCTGGATGCTTTGGTGGCGGCGACCCGGGATCAGCTCATCCGCAAGCGCCACCAGGATGCGCCACTGCAGCAGGACCGTTTTGGCCGCATGCTGATCGCCCAGGAAACCGCACGGCTCTGGACACTCGCGGCGGCCCGGCGCGCGGAGCATGCGGAGGGATCGGTCGCCGACCGCGTAGCCTATGTGAACCTGGCGCGCATCGCGGTCGAGACGGCCTGCCTGGACGCCATGCGCCTGGCCCAGCGGGCATTGGGCCTCGCGGCTTTCGTACGCCCCAACCCGGTCGAGCGCCTGCTGCGCGACCTTTCGGTCTATCTACGGCAGCCCGCGCCCGATGCTGTCCTGACCGAGGCGGCACACCACGCCTTACAGACCTAGGCTCCAGCCATGCGCCACGTGTGCGCAAATTGCCGGAGATGCTGCTGATCGAACCCCGGCTCGGACCGATGCCTCGATACATCCCCTGCCGACCGTTGTTCCCGCAGCGTCATTAGGACTCGCTCGGCCTGCGCCGTCTCATGCGGCAAGGCAGCAACTGGGACCGGGGCACGGCTCAACGCAGCCGATTGCGCCTCGATCATCTCCCAAGCCAGGCCAAACGTGCTGCAACGAAGCGCTGTCGCCAATACAGCGGGCATGCATCCGAGCGCATGCGACAGCCCCGTCGTGGCCTGCTCCTCCCGATTGAACAAACGCCGCAGCTTGCGCCGCATTCGGACACGCTGAACCCGTGCCATCACAGGCTCCAGGGCGTCATCCAGAAACAGGTCCTGCGTCGTCAACCGACGGCGGATCGTATCCGCCATGCCGCCCGTCGCCCGGCCGTGAATGCGTCCAGAGACCGTCACCCAAACATCCGGCGCATGCCGAAGCCGGGCATCGATCCGGCGTAGCGCATTGAAAAAGGCGCGATCCTCGCCGACCGGAAGCGGTGGGATACCGCCGGAGCGCCGGAACGCCTCGGCGGTGACGCAGATGCTTGCGCCAGAATGCTCGGTGTGACGCGGCCACGGGTCCGCTGGATCGGGATCGAGCAGCCAATCGATTTCGTCGAGCATCGCTGCATAGGCGCACTCACGCGCGTCGTCCTCATGCAGGATGGCAGGGATCGCGGCGGCGTCGACCGGGTCGATGACGGCACGACCGGCAACCGCGTCGGCCCCGTTGCGGATATGCCACATATTTGCCGCCAGCCAGTCGGGAGCGACCTGGGCATCGGCATCAGTGCAGAGCAGGACACCATCCGCAGACGCCAGCCTCGCTGCATGCTTCATCGCCAAGCAACGGGCCTGCCCGGCGTTTTGATACTCGGGCGGAAACTGATGCTCAATGACGTCCAATGGCGCGTTGAATGCTGCCTGCACGCCACACGCGATCGAAGCTGTATTGTCTGTCGAATTGTTAATCAGCAAAACAACACGAGCTGGAATTTGGCTATCTTGCCGATGAAGCCCAGTGAGGCAACGAGCAATCCAGTCTTCCTCGTTATGGGCGGGTATTGCGACTACAGCCTGTGGACTGCCTACTTGACCACTTACAATTGCGCTCACGCTCAGACCTGTAATACCGATTTTGGCTACTTGGTCATGAAACGACTCTGGCCAACGTCAATCTTCTAGATTTGCCCCAGCACGACCAGTTCAGCACATATCGCTAGATCGGTATTACGGATGCGGAAAGGCGCATGCGGGAAGCGCCGGCTGATTGATAGTGGAAAAAACAGTGTAAAATCAATATAAACTCAAAACCGACAAACCGGGGTTTGGCAGCCCTATCCCCGGCATGCAGGCATCGGCAAACAAGGCACCGATCTCGCAATGTTCATCGCGCAACATCAATGCCTGACAATCGCCAGCGCCGTATCGGAAAAAATTGGCGGAGGGGATGAGATTCGAACTCACGGTACGGCTTGACACCGTACGGCGGTTTAGCAAACCGCTGCCTTCAGCCACTCGGCCACCCCTCCGCCGGGGTCGTCATTGCACAGCGTTTGCCCCGTCGTTCTATGCGCTCTGATGGGGGCCGTCAAACCAGTCTTTAGGCTAGGTTCACCGCGAACCCTCGTTGCACGGCGGCTCGCGACATCAGCGTCTCATACCAGCGTTTCACATGGGCGAACTCGTCGAGGTTCACCCGATGCCGTTCGTGGCGCCAAGCCCAAGCCAAAATAGCGAAATCAGCGATCGAAAGCGTGCCGGCGACATACTCGACCTTGGCAAGCCGGCGGTCGAGCACGCCATAGAGCCGCAGCGTTTCCTTGCTATAACGGGCCAGACCATAGCGCTGATCGTCGCCATCCACCGTCAGGAAATGGTGCACCTGCCCCAGCATGGGGCCGAACCCACCCATCTGCCACATCAGCCACTCCAACACCGGTACCCGCTCCCGAAGGCCCGGCGGCATGAACAATCCGGTCTTCTCCGCCAAGTATAGCAATATCGCGCCCGACTCGAACACCGAGATCGCCGCGCCGCCCGGCCCATCCGGATCGATGATCGCCGGGATGCGGTTGTTGGGGCTGATCTCCAGAAATGCCGGCTTGAACTGCTGGTCCTTGGTGATGTCGACGACATGGACCGAATATGGCAGGCCCATCTCCTCCAGCGCCACGCTGACCTTGCGTCCGTTCGGAGTGTTGTAGGTGTGAAGCTCGATCATTGCCGCCTCCTAAGCCAAGCGTTGCCGCAGCGCCTCGTTGACGAGCGCCGGGTTGCCCTTGCCCGCCATCGCCTTCATGACCTGGCCCACGAAAAACCCGAACAGCTTGTCCTTGCCCGCCTTGAACTCGGCCAGCTTGCCAGGGTTCGCGGCCAGCACGGCCTCGACCGCCCGGTCGATCGCCCCGGTGTCCGTCACCTGGCGCAGGCCCTTGCTCTCGACGATGCTGGCCGGCAGCTCCCCGGTTTCCACCATCGCCTCGAACACCTCCTTGGCGATCCGTCCGTTGATGGTCTGATCGGCCAGCAAATCCAGCAACTGCCCCAGCGCCGCCGCCGAAACCGGGCTGTCGGCGATGCTGCGCCCGGTGCGGTTCAGCGCGGCGAAGAAGTCACCCATCATCCAGTTCGCCGCAAGCTTCGCGTCCCGCCCGGCCGCCACCGTCTCGAAGAACGCCGCCGTTTCCTGATCCGCCACCAGCACCGCCGCGTCATAGGCCGACAAGCCATGCTCCGCCACGAAGCGCGCCCGCTTCGCATCCGGCAGCTCCGGCAGGTCGGCGCGCAGCCCGGCTACCCACGCCTCGTCCAGCACCAAAGGCAGCAGATCGGGGTCCGGGAAGTAGCGGTAGTCGTGTGCGTCCTCCTTGCTTCGCAGGCTGCGGGTCTCGCCGCGCGACGGGTCGAACAGCCGGGTCTCCTGGTCAACGGTGCCGCCGTCCTCCCAGACCGCGACCTGACGCTGCGCCTCGGCCTCGATCGCCTGCATGACGTAGCGGACAGAATTGACGTTCTTCACCTCGCAGCGGGTGCGGAACGGCTCGCCGTGCTTGCGGACGGACACGTTCACGTCCGCGCGCAGCGACCCCTCCTCCATGTTGCCGTCGCACGTGCCGAGGTAGCGCATTATCGTCCGCATCTTGCGCAAATAGGCGCCGGCCTCCTCCGGGGTGCGCAGGTCCGGCTCGCTCACGATCTCCATCAGCGCGACGCCGGACCGGTTCAGGTCGATGAAGCTGCGGGTCGGGTCCTGGTCGTGCAGCGACTTGCCGGCGTCCTGTTCCAGATGCAGCCGGGTCACGCCGATGCGCTTGGTGCTGCCGTCCGCCAGCTCGATCTCGACGCTGCCGGCGCCGACGACGGGATGCGCGTATTGGCTGATCTGGTAGCCCGCAGGCAGGTCGGCATAGAAGTAGTTCTTGCGGTCGAACCGGCTGACCAGGTTGATCTGCGCGTCGAGGCCCAGCCCGGTCCGCACCGCCTGCGCCACGCACTCCTGGTTGATGACCGGCAGCATGCCGGGGAATGCCGCGTCGACGAAGCTGACCTGGCTGTTCGGCTCCGCGCCGAACTCGGTCGCGGCGCCGCTGAACAGCTTCGACCGGCTGATGACCTGGGCGTGCACTTCGAGCCCGATCACCAGCTCCCACGGGCCGTCGCGGCCCTCGATGACATAGCTCATGCCGGCACCCCCGCCCGAATCGCCGGCAGATGGCGGAACTCGGCCGCACGCTCCAGCGCAGCGCCCACGGCGAACACGGTTTCCTCATCGAACGGGCGGCCGATCACCTGCAGGCCGAGCGGCAGCCCCTGCGCGTCCAGCCCGGCCGGAACCGAGAGGCCCGGCACGCCCGCCATGCTGGCCGGCACGGTGAACACGTCGTTCAGGTACATCGCCACCGGGTCGTTCATCTTGTCGCCCTGGGCGAAAGCCGCCGATGGCGCCGTGGGCGTCACCAACGCGTCCACATGGGCGAAGGCGTCGGTGAAATCGCGCAGGATCAACGCGCGGACCTTCTGCGCACGCAGGTAGTATGCGTCGTAATAGCCCGCCGAAAGCACATAGGTCCCGATCATGATGCGCCGCCTCACCTCCGCGCCGAACCCGGCCGCCCGGGTGCTCTCATACATTTCCGTCAAATCCGCGCCGTCCACCCGCCGCCCGAACCGCACGCCGTCGTAGCGCGCCAGGTTGCTGGAGGCCTCGGCCGGCGCCACGATGTAGTAGGTCGCCAGACCGTATTTGGTGTGCGGCAGCGAGACATCCACGATCTCCGCCCCGGCGTCGCGCAGCCAGGCCAGACCCTGCTGCCACATCGCCTCGATCTCGGCCGGCATGCTGTCACTGCGGTATTCGCGCGGTACGCCGATGCGCAATCCGCGGACGCCGCGGCGACAGGCGGCGGCGAAGTCCGGCACCGGACGGTCCGCCGACGTGCTGTCGCGCGGGTCGAACCCCGCCATGCTGCCCAGCAGGATGGCGCAGTCCTCCACCGTCCGCGCCACCGGCCCGGCCTGGTCCAACGACGACGCGAACGCGACGATGCCCCAGCGCGAGCAGCGCCCATAGGTCGGCTTCACCCCGACGATGCCGCAGAACGACGCCGGCTGCCGTATCGAGCCGCCGGTGTCGGTCGCGGTCGCCCCCAGCGCCAGCCGCGCCGCCACTGCCGCGCAAGAACCGCCGGATGACCCGCCGGGCACCAGCGCCGCGCCATCCGCCCGGGCCCACGGGTTCAGCACCGGGCCGAACGCGGAGGTCATGTTCGACGACCCCATCGCGAACTCGTCGAGGTTCGCCTTGCCCAGGAACACCGCGCCATCCCGCAGCAGGTTCGCCGTAACGGTGCTCTCATACGCCGGCACGAACGGCTCCAGGATGCGGCTGCCGGCTGTGGTGCGCACGCCCTCGGTGCAGAACAGGTCCTTGATCGCCAGCGGCAGGCCGAGCAGCGGAGCCGCGTCCCCAGCCGCAAGCCGTGCATCCGCGGCCGTCGCCTGCGCGCGGGCGCCATCGGCCGAGACGGTGATAAACGCATTCAGCCGCGGGTTCAGCGCCGCGACGGCATCGAGGTGCGCGTCGGTGAGTTCGGCCGCGGTGAAATCCCGCCGGCGCAGCCCGTCCTGCGCCTGGGCCAAGGTCAGGTCGGTCAGCATCACTCCACCACCTTCGGTACGGCGTAGAACGGCCCCTTGCGGTCCGGCGCATTGCCCAGCACGAGCTCCGCAATGCCGCCATCCGTCACCACGTCGGGCCGCAGCCGCATCGCCATCTGCGCCGCGCCCGTCAGCGGATCGATGCCGTCCACGTCGACCTCGTTCAACTGCTCGATCCAGCCCAGGATGCCGTTCAGCTCGCCGGCGAGCTGCTCCGCCTCGGCGGCTTCGACATGGATGCGGGCGAGCCGGGCAATGCGCCGGACGGTCGCGGAATCGAGCGACATGGTTGGTGGACCCTATATAGCATCGTGGGACAGCCCATCCTGGGCTGCCAGAGCGCGGGACCATACCGAGCGTCATGCCACTGTTCAACATGAGGGAGCTGCGCGGGCAACTGGCGCCGGGCCAGCGGCTGATCGGATTGGACCCCGGCGCCCGCATCATCGGCGTGGCGCTTTCGGACGTGAGCCTGCTGCTGGCCAGCCCGTATGGCAGCCTGAAGCGCGGCAAGCTCGCGCAGGTGGCGGCCGAGCTTGGGGCCATCGCGAGGCGGGAGGGCGCGCACGGCCTCGTGGTTGGCTGGCCGCTGTCGATGGATGGCAGCATGGGCCCGGCCGCACAGGCCGCGCGGGATTGGGCGCGCGCGCTGTCCGACGCGGCCGCGCTGCCGGCGGCGCTGTGGGACGAACGCCTTTCCTCCTCGGCCGTGAACCGGTTCCTGGTCGATGAGGCCGACATGACCCGGCGCAAGCGCGCAGCCGTCGTGGACCAGATGGCGGCGGCGTACATCTTACAGGCGGCACTCGACGCGAGCCGCGAATAGGCCGGGTCGGTCAGGCCGGAGACAGCGGATCGCACGCCGCCGCCGTCGCACGGGCCAACACCAGCAGCCGCCGCGCCGCAACGCCGGCGGCGGCGGCGTCGCCCAAGGCATGCGCCAGCAGCGGGTGGGACAGCACGGCGCGGGCGGCGGTATTGCCGGCGATGTTGGCCGCGCCGACCATCGTGGCCGCGACGGCGGTGCGCCGCAGCAGCCCGAGCGTCGCCAATGCGCCGGGCCGCACGCCATAGAGCGCCGCCACCTGCCGCATCAGGCGGAGGCCGCGCCAGGCGACGAACAGCACATCCAGCGCCGGCGACGGGATGGCGGCGATCCCGGCGATCGCCTGCACCGCCGCAACCCGGCCCAGCCGGTCCGCCGCGTCCTGCAGGGTCTCGCCGGGGCCGGCGCGCAGCAGGGCGATCGCGGCGTCGGGATCGTTTACCGTGCGCAAGGCCGGCTCGACCGCCGACCCGCCGGGGACCACGCGGCACCATGCCTGTGCGGCGGCCATGATCCGCGCGGCGTCACCCGAGGCCAGGCCCGCGCGCAGGTCGTCGACACGCCGCAGCGCCATGAGGGCTCGCAGCTCACGCCAGCCGCCGACGCCAATTAGGCCAAACCCGCCGGCCGCGACCCCGAGGGTGGTCCATCCGAGCCAGGCCGCCCTGGCGAACTGGTCCGCGACGAAATTTCCGACCGAGAGCCCAGCCAGCCCCAGCCCGAGCACGCCCGCGCCCGCGCCCGTGAGCGCCAAGCCGGCCGTTCCCCATGCGGGGCTGCGATCGTCGGGCGGGATTGCGACTTGGAGCGTCGGCTCCAGCCGCGCCGCAGGCTCGTCCTCCAATTCGATGCGCGGCTCGATATTCATAGGTAATCATCCAGGAGAAAGCTGAGCAAAGCGTCCAGGCCCAGCGCAGGCACCCCGCCACGGCCGGCCTCGGGCGGGCGCAACGGCTCGAAATCCGGGATCTGCAGGAACGGATGCGCCCAGAACGCTTCATCCGGCGCACGGTCCGGCACCTCGCCGGGATAGGACCGCAGCATGCGGTCGTCGCCGATCCGGCGCCCGCGCACGGCGGACACCGGGCGGCCGTCGAGGGTCCAGACGAAATCCTCCGTGCAGCGGACGGCAGCGAGCGGTAGGAAGGCGGTGCGGACCTCCTCGGTTTCCGGAGGTCCGATGCCACTTCCGGCATAGGCAACGCTGCGCAGCAGGGCCGCGAGGTTGCCGCGCTGCCGGTCGGCCACATGGTCCGCCTTGGTCGCCCCGAACGCCACGCGCGAGACGACGCGAGGCGGCCAGCGCAGGCGGCCCAGCGCCCAAGCGGCCTCGATCCACGATCGCCGCCATCGGAGCGCGCCCGCCGCCGCTGCAACCGCGGCGGCCGCATCGGCGAATGCGCCGGCCCCTGCATGCAGCGCAGTCAACAGGTCCACGAGCACCACGATCCGGTCGAGGTTGCCGAACATCGGCTCGTTCAGGTCGCGCTGCACCGCCTCCACATAGGCGGCGTAGCGCCGGGCAAGCAGCGCCTGCAGCCCGCCGGCGCCCAGGTTGGGAAAGAACGGCGTCCAGGCCGGCTCCGGACCCGGCGCACGCATCAGGAAGCGGCCCGGCTGCAGCAACGACAGCCCGGCCTCGTCCCGCAAGCGCTGCAGCGTGGCGCGATACAGGCGATGACCCGTCGCTGCCAGAGCCTCGTCCGCTGGCGCTCCGGCCGGCAGCGCGCCGTTGAAGGCCATGAACTCGCGGGCATACGAAGCGGCAGCGGGCGTTTCCAGACGCCGCAGCACCGCGGCGGACCAATCGGCGAACGGGGTGCGCAGCAACGGCAGGTCGAGCAGCCACTCGCCGGGGTAGTCCAGCAGCTCCAGCCGCAGCCGCTGCGCCGGGAGGCCGACGCCCAGCCGCTCACGCCCGATGGTGATGTCGAGCGCCAGCACCGACGCGGCGCTCGTGCGCTCCGGCCAGGCCGGCGGATCCTGCGCCAGCGCCGCCAGGTGGCGCAAATGGTCGAACCGCGGCAGGCTGGATGCGCCGGACGGAGCCAGCGCAACCTGGAGCGACCGGCCCTTCAAACGCTGGGCCAGGGCAGGCAGCACCGGCCTGCCCGCGCCCAACGCCAGCAGGTTCGCCGCGGTCGAGGTCAGGAACGCCGTCTTGCCGGCCCGCGCCAGCCCGGTCACGCCGATACGGACGGTGCGCCGGGTCAGGCGGGCTAGGGCGGTGTCGATACCCGGAAGCGCTGGCGTCAGGCGCGCTGAACCAGCTCGACCTTATAGCCATCGGGGTCCTCGACGAAGGCGATCACCGTCGTGCCATGCTGCACCGGCCCGGCCTCACGGACAACTTTGCCGCCGGCCTTCTTCAAGGCGTCGCACGCGGCATAGACATCCGGCATGCCGACCGCGAGGTGGCCGAATGCGCTGCCGATCTCGTACGGACCTTCCTGGTCCCAATTATAGGTGAGCTCGAGCACGCTGGTGCTGCTCTCGTCGCCGTAGCCGACGAAGGCGAGCGTGTAGCGTCCGCCCGGGACCTCGTTGCGGCGGATTTCCTTCATGCCGAGCAGCTTCGTGTAGAATGCAATGCTGACGTCCAGGTCCTTCACGCGCAGCATCGTATGCAGCAGGCGGGGGTTGGTCATGGTCACGGTTTCCTCAATCAGGTGTTTGGGGTGGCGTCGATGCCTAGCAGGAAAATCCCGGCGGCGTCCGCCTCGGTGATGCAGGCGGCGCGATCGGTCAATAGGGTTCCTCCGGCCTCGAACGCGACACCGCGCAGTCCGGCAGCGGCGGCGGCGCGCAGGGTGTCGGGTCCGATGGTGGGGAGGTCGGCGCGGCGATCTTGGCCGGGCTTCACGAGCTTGACCAGCACGCCGCCGGGTCCGGGCCGCGCCAGCCCGGCGGCGCGGGCGAGCATGGCGTCGGTGCCCTCGATCGCCTCGACGGCCAGCACGACGCCCTGCTGCACGACGCATCCCTGGCCGACGTCGGCCTGCCCAAGCGCGCGCACGACGGCGGCACCGCGTTCGACGTCGGCCATGGCGGCGGCGTCCGGCGCAATCCGGCCCATCTGGCCACGCGGGCCGACGGCCTCGGTCAGCACCTCGTGCGCGCCCAGCACGCGGAAGCCCTCCTCGCCCAGGACGCGCACGACGGCAGCGAGCAGCCCGTCGTCGCCGGCGAATGCGGCCCGGCCGATCCGGGCCATGATGCGGGCGCCCTCGGCGTCGGGCCGCAGGTCCATCAAGGGGGGCCGGCGCACGGGCCCGACCAGGACCAAGTCTTCGCATCCCGCGGCGCGGAGCTGGGCCAAGATCTCGCCTGCGGCACCCATCCGGATCACCGCATGGGGGAATGCCTCGATCACCGCCGGCTCGGCAAACCCACGGAGGCCAACGACGAAAACGCGGCGGCCTGCAGCCATGGCCGCGGCGGCGACACGTGCCGGAAATGGGCCGCCGCCAGCCAAGATGCCAATTGCGCGCGGCGTCATCTGCAGCGTTCTGTGGGCGAGAAACCCGGATAAGCCATTGGGCAAAAAAGCCACATCCGGTGCAAGACACGCATTTCGATTCGAATCATTAACATTACGTTCGCAAAATTCGGGTAGACTCGCTATTGCTCACATCGTTGTGATCGGAAATAGGGCAAGTTCATGCGTGAAAACGAGATCCAGGCCACGACCGTGGGACTGATCCAGTGTCTCAGGATGCTCGCGGAGGAGGCTTCGATGCTGAATTTGGACCGTACCGTCGCGGCCCTGCACGGTGCGCTTCAAACGTGCAACCTCGAGATTTCAGCCAAATTGATCGCCGATCCTCTCGGAGCGATACCGCCGGACTTCACGATGCACTAAGCCGGGGCTACCGAGCCCGGCTATGAAACGTCCTCCTCCATCGCGCCGACCCCGGTGCGGATCAAGCCGCGTTTGCTCGGCGCGTCGATGAACGCAAGGATTTCCGCCACGAGCGGATCACCCGCGTATGCATCCCGCACATCGGCCAGGCGCGCGCTGAAAACGCCGACGGGGCCGAACAACTGCCGCATCGCGGCCCGCAACGTATGCAGCCCGGCGCGATCCACGCCGCGGCGACGCAGGCCGATGATGTTCAGGCCCGACAGCCGCGCCCGGTTGCCGATGACGCTGCCGAACGGGATCACGTCCGCCTCGACCCCCGACACCCCGCCCACCATGGCGCCGCGCCCGATGCGGACGAACTGGTGCAACGCCGCCGACCCGCCGATCACTGCGCCGGCGCCGATGTCGACATGCCCACCCATCACCACGTTGTTCGCGATCACCACGCCGTCGCCGATCGAGCAGTCATGCGCGATATGAACCACCGCCATCAGCAGGCAATCGGCGCCGACCTGGGTTAAGCCGCTGCCCGTGACGGTGCCGCGATGGATCGTGCAGTGCTCCCGGACCTGCGTGCGCGCGCCTATCGAGCACCGGGTCGGCTCGCCCTTGTACTTCAGGTCCTGCGGCGCCAGGCCGACCGTGCAGAACGGATAGAGCAGGGCGCCCTCCCCGATCTCGGTCTCGCCGTCGACCACCACGTGCGACACCAGCCTGGCGCCGTCGCCGATCGTCACGGCTGGGCCGACGTGGCACCACGGGCCGATCTCGACGCCGACGCCCAACTGCGCGCCGGGCTCGATGATGGCGGTCGGATGCACCCCCGGGTTCAGCGGCAGGGCCTCAGCAGCGCGAAGTTTCCGAGGCAGTGGTGTCATGCGGCGGCTTTCATGAAGGCTGGCGGGAGTTCAGGACGGATTCGTACCCGCGGGCGCGAGCCTACGGAACGCGGCCGGACAGGCCAATTCAAGGATTGTTGCCGAGCGTTGCGACTATTTGTCCATGATCATGGCGGCGTAGGTCGCCTCGGCGACGGGGATGTCATCCACCCAGGCCACTGCGCTAAATTTCCACACGCTGCCGCGATGGCGAGCCTTGGTCACATGGATGCGCATGGTGTCGCCCGGCACGACGGGCCGGCGGAACTTCGCGTTCTCAATCGTCATGAAATACACGACCTTGCCGGCCGCGTCCGGCCCCAAGGTCTCCACCACCAGCACCGCCGCAGTCTGCGCCATGCTCTCGATGATGAGCACGCCGGGCATCACGGGATGACCGGGGAAGTGGCCCTGGAAGAAGTTCTCATTGACGGTGACATTCTTGATGCCGACGGCCGACTGGTTCGGCACCACATCGACAACCTTGTCGATCATCAGCATCGGATAGCGATGCGGGATCGCATGCATGATCCGCTTGATGTCGATGACTTCCGCCCGAGGCAGCGCTGCCTTCAGCGAAGGCTTCGGTGCGACGTCGGGCAAAGTGGGGGAGCCGTCCATGCTGATCTAACCCGATCCGTCGTGGATTGGTTCCGCGACGGCACTCTGTCCGTCTTGACGCCGTGGGCGCGCCAGCTTGCGCAGGGTGGCGACACCGCGGAAGAACTCGCGGATCGGCTGCGACGGGCTGCCGATGACGTCAAGGCCAGCGCCCACGTCGGACATGACCCCAGCCTGGGCGCCGATGCGCGCCTTCTGTCCAATCCTGATATGCCCGGTCAAGCCGGCCTGCGCCGCGATCACCACAAAATCCTCGAGGACGGTCGAGCCGGATATCCCAGCTTGCGCCACCACAACGCAGCACCGCCCCATCCGGACGTTGTGCCCAATCTGCACCAGGTTGTCGAGACGCGACCCAGCGCCGATGACGGTATCGGCGGCCGAGCCACGGTCGATCGTGCTGTTGGCGCCGACCTCGACGTCGTCCTCCAGCAGCACGCGGCCAAGCTGCGGCACCGTCAGGAACCCGGCCGGCGTCATCGCGAAGCCAAACCCCTCCTGCCCGACCCGCGCGCCGGCGTAGATGTAGACCCGCGCGCCGATGATCGCGTGGCTGACGCTCGCGAGCGGGCCGACCCGGCAGTCCGCCCCCATCGAGACGGCCTCGCCGATCACTGCGCCGGGGCCAATCCTGCACCGCGGGCCAATGACGGCGCGGGCGCCAATGACGGCGAGCGGCCCAATCTCGGACGTTAGGTCGACCACGGCGCTCTCGGCGATCACGGCAGCGGGATGCGCTCCAGGCTGCACCGGCGGCGGCGGATGGAACAATGCCGCCACCCTTGCCCAGCCCGCATAAGGGTCGGCCACCTCGATCGCGATGGTGGCGGAAGGCACGCGGCCGGCCAAATCCGGATGCACGATGACCGCCCCGGCACGCGTCGCCGCCAGCGCATCGAGATAGCGGCGGTTGTCGATAAAGCTGACATGCGCCGGTCCGGCCGCCTGCAACGGCGCGACGCCTTGTAGCTGGAGCGACCGTGTTGCGGCCTTACCCTGCGCCGCGGCGACGACCTCCGCCAGCGAGTGGGGACCCGAATGGGCGAAGAACAGCGCATCTCCCGCTGAGGCGCCCAACGGTGCGCTCATGATACGCTACCGACGCGGCGCAGTGGGTCCGGGCGACGCGGGCGCAGGAGCGGCCGGGGCATTGGGAGCAGCCGTCGGCGACGCCGGTTGCGCCAATTGGGCCGCGACTGCCGATACGCCATCGGGCGGCAGCACGACGCTGGGCAACACCTTGTTCATCTGCTCGACGACGGGCTCGGTAATGTCGAACTCGTTGATGTTCAACGCCACCTGGGCCCGGTGCAGCACGAGGTTCATCCCACGGCTCTCGGCCACCTGCCGGATGGTGGCGATCAGCATGCGCTCGATCTGCGCCAGGCCGACCTGGGCGGCTTCCTGGATAAAGCGGTTGCGGTCGCGAAACTGACGCTGCGAGTTGGTGATGCGCTCCTGCAACTCGCGCTCTTTGGTGCGGATCTGGTCGGCATTCAGGCTGGCGCGCTGGTTGGCCAGGGCCTGTTGCAGGTCCCGCCACGCCGCCTGCTCTTTTTGCGCGTCCTCGTTCAGCTTTTCCCGCCGCTCGCCGATCGTCTTCTCGACCTGCTGCGCTGCGGTGGCCGCGTGCATGATGTCGGGAATGCCCAGCACGCCGATGACCGCGGCGGGAGGCGCCGGGCCCCGGCCCAAGGGCGGAAGCTCGGGCACGGGCGGGAGCTGAACCTGGATCGGCGGAGCGTTCTGGGCGTTGCCGCCGGCGTCGGGCAAGCCGGTTGGCGGCGTCACCTGTACCTGCGGCGGCGCTGCCACGCGTGGCCCGGCCTGCCGCGGCGCCGGGGCACGCGGCCCGGATGGCGCGGCGGGCGGTATGAAATAGCCAGGGTTCTGCTGCGCGGCGGCGGGCGGGGACTGGAGCATCAAGCCGGAGACCAACAGGCCAGCCACGGCAACGACGGAGCGGGTGAGGACAATTATGCGCATCTCAGAACCTTGTGCCAAAGCCGAAGCGGAAGAACTGGGTTTGATCGTATTGTTTTTTGATCACGGCCTGGGCCAGGTCGATGTTGATCAACCCGAATGGCGATTTCCACGACACGCCGACGCCGGCGCCGACCCGCGGAGCCGCGTCGTCGGTCACAGTCGTCGCCACGCCGTTGATTATCCCTAGTTTCGTGACTTGGCTCAACGAGCCGACGTCCACGAATGCCCGGCCAGACAGCCCGAGATCGGGTGAGATCGGCAACGGGAACCGCAGCTCGGTCGATTGGGTATAGATCAGCCGGCCGCCGATGCTGTCCACCGACGTGCCGCCAACGGCATGCGGGCCTGCGCCGCCGGATTGGAACCCGCGCAGGTTGTCGCCACCGAGGAAGAACCGGTCGATGATCTTCTCCTGCGAGCCGAGTTGCGCCAGGTAACCACCGCCGGCCGACAGCGCGATGCCCCAATCGGAGTCGCCGGTGAAGCGGTCGAGCGGAATGAAATAGGTGCCGTCGAGCTTCGTCCGCACATAGTGGGCCGAGCCGCCAAGCCCGGCGAAATCGGTGCCAAGCCGTAGCAAGAACCCGGTATGCGGATCGGTCCGGCTGTCGCGGTAATCCAGCGACAATGTCTGCCCGATCTGCGACAGCAGCGTCGATCCAGACTGGTTCAACACGTAGATGCTGGCGCCGGGCTGCACATCGTATACGCGCCGGTCCACCAGGGTGTAGGTCAAGGCCTGCCGCAAATGCTCGTTGAACTCGTAACCGAGCCGGAGCGCGCCGCCGAGCCGGCTTTCATTGTATGCGGCGATGTCCTGGTTGTTGTTGTTGACGTCGAACAGGTCGAAGCCGGCGACCAGGTTGCGGTCCAGGAAGTATGGATCGGTGATCGAGAGGTCCACCTGGCTGCGCCGCTGCGCCAGGACGCCGTTGATGCTCGCATCGATGCCCGTGCCGACCAGGTTGCGCTCGCGCAGGCCCACGTTCACGAGCGCGCCGGCGTCCGTCGAATAGCCGCCGCCGAACGTCAACTCACCCGTCGCCTTCTCGTCGACGACGGTGCTCAGGATCGCCCGGTCCGGCGCCGAGCCCGGCGTAGGCTGCACCGTCACCGTATTGAAATAGCCGAGATCCTGCAGGCGCTGACGCGACCGGCGGACGGTCGCAGCGTTGAATGCGTCCCCCTCGGCGAGCCGGAACTCGCGCCGGATCACCTTGTCCTTGGTGCGGGTATTGCCGGAGATGTCGATCCGCTCCACGTAGACTCGCGGTCCCTCGGTAATGTCGAAAACCAGGTCCACCGTCTTTTTCGCCCGGTCGCGGGCGATGCGCGGCTTCACGTCGACGAAGGCGTAGCCGCGATTTTGCACCGCGTCCTGGATCGCCTGCGTCGTACGCTCGACGACGTCGCCGTCATAGGTGTCGCCGGACGAGATCTCGAGCAACGGCTTCAGCTCATCGCCGTTCAGGTTGCGCAGCTTGCTGTCGATGCTGACCTGGCCGACGTTGTAGCGCTCGCCCTCGTTCACCGTGAAGGTGACGAAGAATGCCTTGCGGTCGGGCGACAACTCGGCCGTCGCGTCCTTGACGTCGAAGTCTGCATAGCCGTTCTTCAGGTAAAACCGCCGGAGCAGCTCCTTATCGAAGTTGATTTTCTCGGGGTCATACTGGTCGCTCGACGATAAAATCCGGTAAAACGCCTGCTCGCGGCTGTCGATAACCTCGCGCAGACGGTTTTCGCTGAACGCACGGTTGCCGACGAAGGCAATGCGGCTGACCAGCGTCGTCTCGCCCTCGTTGATCTCGAACACGACGTCGACCCGATTCTGCTCGAGCTTGATGACCTTGGGCGTCACCGTCGCGCCAAAACGGCCCCGGCGGGCATAGAGGTCGAGCATCCGCTGCCGGTCCGCCTGCGCCAACTGCGGCGTGAACACGGCGCGGGGACGCAGCTGCAGCTCGCCACGGAGCTGCTCGTCATTCAGCTTATGATTGCCCTCGAAGGCGATGCGGCTGACGATCGGGTTTTCCTGCACCTTCACCACGAGCGTGCTGCCATCCTGACGCAGCGTCACGTCCTGAAAGAGGCCGGTCGCATACAGGGTCTTTAGGCTGCGGTCGATGCGGTCGGGGTCGAACGCATCGCCGGGCTGCACCAGCATGTACGACCGGATCGTTCCCTCCTCGATGCGCTCGTTGCCCTCCACCTTGATCGCGGTGATCGTGCCCGCTTGCGTCCGGGGCTGGCGCGCTGGGATCGCTACGCGGGACGGGCGTTGGGCTCCGCGTTGCGTCTGGGCCACGGCCGTTTCGGTGGCGATGATCGGAACGAGGCAGATGGCCGCAAGCAGCGTGGCGCGCATTCGAAACAACAGGCCGGTCCTCCAGTGCTGTGGCATGATGGAAGCAGCCATCATAGCAACGGTGCCGAGGTTGTAAGCGCTGCGCCGCGCTACGCAAGTCCCGCGGAGACGGGTTCTCCGGACCGGCCGGTAAGTCCTTGGTTCCGGCCCCGTTAGCCGATCAGCCCGGTGACCCACCGAAACAGCCCGAGATGGGTCAGGTCGTTCCAAGTCGCGAATACGAACAGGCAGGCGAGCACCGCAAAGCCAGCGCGGTAGCCATATTCCTGGGCACGCGGCGGCAACGGGCGACCACGGACGGCCTCCACCAGATAAAACAGCAGGTGCCCGCCATCGAGAATGGGAATCGGGAACAGGTTGATCAGGCCGAGGTTGACCGACAGCACGGCGATGAAGCTAATCAGGCTCGACAGGCCAAGCTGCGCCACCTGGCCCGAAAGCTGGGCGATCCGCAACGGGCCGCCCAGCTCGTCCGTCGTCCGCGCGCCGCTCAGCATCTGACCAAGCCCGGCGACGGTCTGCGACGTGACGTCCCAGGTCTGTTCCACGCCGGCCGCGACAGCCTGGGCCGGGTTCAGCTTGGTGAACTCCGTGCCGCCGCCACGCACGCCGAGCAGGCCAACCCGACGCCCCTGCCCGGCATCCCGCGCACCCGGCGTGACCGAAATCGTCTGCTCCTGGCCATCTCGTAGGATACGCAGGCTGAGCTCACGGTCGGCGCTTGCAGAAACGATCCGCTGGATGTCCTCGAACTTGCCGATTGCGGCGCCGTCGATCGCCTCTACGCGGTCGCCGGCGAGTAGCCCGGCCTTTGCCGCCGCGCCGTCGGCCACCACCTCGCCGATCACCGGCACCGTGACCGGGCGGCCCACCGTGCCGAACAACCCCGCAAACAGCACGGCCGCGAGCAGGAAATTGGCAACCGGGCCTGCCGCGACCACGATCGCGCGCGACAGGACGGATTTTTCATGGAACGTCCGCCCCGGCAGCCAACGGGCGCGCACATCGTCCGCCACGTCCTCCGGACGCTCCTGCCCATGCAGCTTCACGTAGCCGCCAAGCGGCAACCAAGCGAGCTTCCACACCGTGCCCAGCCGGTCGGTCCTGCTGGCGATCGCGCGGCCGAAGCCGATCGAGAACGCCTCGACATGGATGCCGCGCCAGCGGGCGGCGAGGTAGTGGCCGAGCTCGTGCACGAACACCAGCACGCCGAGCACGACGATGAAGGCGGCAACGCTACGGGCAAAACCGGGTATCATCAGCATCGTCAAACGTCCTCAGGCCGCTTTGGCGGCGGCAATTCGATGGGCAGCACGCCGGGCGGACGCATCCAGGTCCAGCACTGCATCAAGGCTGTCGGCGGCGTGGCTTCCAAGCTGCTCCAGCACCGCCTCGACCAACGCCGCAATCTCGGTGAAGCCCAGCCGGCGGCCCAGGAAGGCCTCGACCGCAACCTCGTTCGCAGCAGACAGGATTGTGGGTGCGCCACCGCCTGCGCGCAAGGCATCCCGGGCCAGGCGAAGCGCCGGGAACCGCACGGGATCGGGGGCATGGAACTCCAGCGTGCCGAGTGCCGCCAAGTCCAGCTTGGGCGAGCTGGTCGCGAGGCGGCCGGGCCACGCCAGCGCGTGCGCGATCGGGATGCGCATGTCGGGCGCGCCCATCTGCGCCAGAACGCTGCCATCGCGGTAGTAAACGAGCCCGTGGATCACGGACTGCGGATGCACCAGGACGCCGATCTCCGCCTCGTCCATCGCGAACAGGCGCGCAGCTTCGATGAGCTCCAGGCCCTTGTTCATCATGGTCGCCGAGTCGATGCTGATCTTGGCGCCCATCGACCATATGGGATGGCGCAACGCGGCCTCGGGCGTGGCGCGCGCCATCTCCTCCAGGGTCGAGCTGCGGAACGGGCCGCCGGACGCCGTCAGCACGATCCGCTCGACCGCCTCGCGGTTCGCCGCGTCCATCGCCTGAAAGATCGCGTTGTGCTCGGAGTCGACCGGAAGCAGCGTGGCGCCCGCGTCGCGCACCGCACGCAGCATGACCTCGCCGGCACAGACCAGGGCCTCCTTGTTGGCCAGCGCGATCGCGCCGCCACGGCTGATGGCGGCCAGGGTGCTGGGCAGGCCCGCGGCGCCGGTGATGGCGGCCATCGTCCAATCCACCGGGAGCGACGCCGCCTGCAGCACCGCCGCCTCGCCGCTCGCAGTCTGAGTGCCGCTGCCGGCCAGCGCCGCATCGAGCGCCGCATGGTGCGCCGGCTCGGCGATCACGGCGAGTTCGGCCCGCAGCAGCCGCGCCTGCGCTGCCAACAGGGCGAAGTTGCGGCCGCCGACCAGCGCGCGAACCCGGAAGCGGTCCGGGTTGGCCGCCAGAAGATCGACCGTGCTGCTGCCGACGCTGCCGGTGCTGCCCAGCACCGAAACCGTCCGGACATCCGATGCGGCTGTTTCCGCCGCTTTCATTGCCATAACGTCACTCCCTGTCCCAACGACAACGCCAGTGCGGCCGCGGCTGGAGCAGCAGTCAGCAACCCATCCAGCCGGTCCAGCAGTCCACCATGGCCGGGGATCAGCCGGCCGGAATCCTTGACGCCGAAGCGTCGTTTGATGGCGCTTTCGAGCAGATCCCCGCCCTGCGCCGCCACCCCGAGCACCCCGGCCACCAGCGCCACCCGGCCAGGCGCAGCTGCGCCCAACGCTTGGGCCGCCGCCTCGCCGACCAGCATGGCTGCGAGCAGGCCCCCGGCCGCCCCGGCCCAGGTCTTGCCCGGCGAGATCGCCGGCGCCAGCTTCGGGCCGCCCAGCAGCCGTCCGGCCGCATAGGCGCCGATGTCGCTCGCCCAAACCACGAAGACCAAGAACAGCACGTTTGCCCGCCCTGCCGCGCCGTCGCCGCGCAGCCAAATCAGGGCGACGCTCGCCACGCCGACATACAAGACGCCAGCGCCCAGCGCGCGCCGCCCGCCGAGCCACCAGGCCAACCCGGCGCCGAGCCCGAGCACTCCAAGCGCCCAGCGCTCGTAATTCAGCACCGCGATGAGGCCCGCCAGCAACACGGCCGCCGGCACGACCGCACCGGGGATGCGCCAGGGCCTCTCGCTGCACAGCGCCACCCATTCATAGGCAAGGCCGCCGGCCGCGATCGCCATCAGGGCCGTCCATGCGTCGGCCCCGAGCCAGATGCAGGCCAGCGCCGTCGGCGCCAGCAACGCAGCAGACAGCACGCGCTTGCGCAGGTCTCCCCAACGCACGGCATGTCCTGGTCCGCCCTTCACAACGTCAGGCAGGATGGGTCTTCAGGCAGGGCGGGCCCCGAACCGGCGCTCGCGCCGGGCAAACTCGGCCAAGGCGCCGTTGAACTCGGCCAGGTCGAAATCGGGCCACAGCACGTCCAGGAACACCAGCTCGGCATACGCCGACTGCCACAGCAGGAAATTCGACAGCCGGTGCTCGCCGGACGTCCGGATCATTAGGTCGGGATCGGGCATCCCGGCGGTGGACAGGAAGCGTTCGAAGCGCTCGGCGGTGATCGACGCCGGATCCAGCGTGCCGTCGGCGACGGCCTGGGCCGCGGCACGGGCGGCGGCGGCGATCTCGTCGCGCGCGCCGTAGGACAGCGCGATATTCAGGTTCAGGCGCGTGTTGCCGAGCGTCGTGCGTTCGGCGCGGTCGAGCTCCGCCCTGGTGTCGGGCTCGAACCGGGTGCGGTCGCCGATCACCCGCACGCGCACGCCCTGGCGGGACAGTTCGGCAAGCTCCTGGCGGATGTAGTGGCGCAACAGGCCGGTCAGCTCCAGCACCTCATCCGCGGGCCGCTGCCAGTTCTCGCTGCTGAAGGCATACAGCGTGAGCCAAGCGACGCCGGCCTCGGCCGCGGCCTCGATGGTGCGGCGCACCGCCTGTGCCCCGGCGCGATGCCCGGCGATCCGCGGCAGGCCCCGCGCCGCTGCCCAGCGACTGTTGCCGTCCATGATTATGGCAATGTGCTGCGGCGGCCGCGGTCCGGCAGGGGCGGACGCGAGCGGCTGCAAATCCGGCTTGCCAAGGGCCATGCTGTCAGACCTGCCGGATTTCCCGGTCCTTGTCGGACAGCGACTCGTCGATCCGCTTGATATAGCCGTCCGTCAGCTTCTGGACCTGGTCCGACCAGTCCTTCATCTCGTCTTCGCCGATCTCGCTCTTTTTCTCGAACGCCTTGATCTGGTCCATGCCGTCCCGGCGCACGCCGCGCACCGCGACCCGCGCGCCCTCCGCATAGCGCCCAGCCGCCTTCGCCAGCTCGCCGCGGCGCTCGGCCGTCAGCTGCGGTATCGGCACTCGGACCACCTGGCCGTCGGATCCCGGGTTGAGCCCCAGCCCGCTGTCGCGGATCGCGCGCTCCACCGCGCCGACCAGGGTGCGGTCCCAGACCTGCACCGTGATCAGCCGTGGCTCGGGCACGCCGATGGTGCCGACCTGGGTGATCGGCACCTCGGTGCCATACGCCTCGACTTTGACGGGTTCGATCAGGCCGGGGCTGGCGCGGCCGGTGCGCAGGCCGCCAAAGTCGCGGCGCAAGGTCTCGAGCGCGCCATCCATGCGGCGCGTCAGGTCCGTCTTGAGGGCAGTCAGGTCAGCAGGCACAAAGATCTCCCCTAAGTTGGGCAAGTGGGGGGTTAGACAGATGAAAGCTGGGCTAGTGAGGCTCGATAATGCGGGTGAAACGGCCCTCGCCGCGCATCACCTGCGCGAACGCGCCGGGCGCGTGGATGTTGAAAACGATGATCGGCAGCCCGTTCTCGCGCGCCAGGCTGATGCCGGCCGCATCCATGACGCCGAGGTCGCGGGACAGCACGTCAAGATATGTCAGTTCGTCATAGCGCTCCGCGTCGGGCACCTTGCGCGGGTCGGCGGAATAGACACCATCGACCTGCGTGCCCTTCAGCAACAGGTCGCAGTTCATCTCGGCAGCGCGCAGGGCGGCGGCGGTGTCGGTCGTGAAGAATGGATTGCCGGTGCCCGCCGCGAAGATCACGACCCGGCCCTTTTCCATGTGCCGCTCCGCCCGACGCCGGATATACGGCTCGCAGACGCTGCTCATTGGGATCGCCGACTGCACGCGGGTGGGCACGCCGCAACGCTCCAGCGCGCTCTGCATCCCCAACGCATTCATGACGGTCGCGAGCATGCCCATGTAGTCGGCCTGGGCCCGGTCCATGCCGCCGGCCGCTGCGGAGACGCCGCGAAAGATGTTGCCGCCGCCGATCACCAGGCAGACCTGCACGCCCATCCGCACGACATTGCCGACATCGACGGCGATGCGCGCCAGGGTATCGGTATCCAGCCCGTATTCTCGCCGGCCCATCAGCGCCTCACCGGACACCTTGAGCAAGACGCGCTTGTAGGTGGGCTGGTTTGGCATGGAGTCCTTAATGGTTGGGGCGGCGGCACGCTAGATCGTGGCGCCGCCCCCCACAAGTTCAGAACGATTCGTTGTCAAACTACGGCGTGGGCGGTGGCTCGGATGCAATACCCGCCGCGGCCGCGACCTCGGCGGCAAAGTCGCCGCCGGTCGGCTTGTCGATCCCCTCGCCCAGCTGGAATCGGGCGAAGCCGGACAGCGTGGCGCCGGCCTTCTTCACCACCGCGCGCACCCGGCTCTCGCCGTCATGCACCCAGACCTGCTCCAGCAGCACAACCTCCTCGTAGTATTTCCGGATGCGTCCCTCAACCATCTTCTCGATGATGGCGTCGGGCTTGCCGGAGGCGCGCGCCTGCTCGGTGAGCACGATCTTCTCCCGATCCAGGGCGGCCGGGTCGACGGCGTTCACGTCGAGCGCGTCCGGACGGGTTGCCGCGACGTGCATGCCGACCTGGCGCCCCAGGGTCTCCAGCGCCGACTGCTCGTTGGCGCTCTCGACCGCGACCAGCACGCCGATCTGGCCCAGACCGGGCTTCAACGCCTTGTGGACATAGGTCGCGACGACGCCATGCGGCACCGTCAGCACCTTGGCCCGGCGCAGATTCATGTTCTCGCCGATGGTCGCCACAAGGTGCGTCAGCTCCTCGGCGACCGTGCGGCCGGTGCCGGGATACGGCGCAGCGCGAATAGCCTCGACATCGTCGCCGACCTCGAGCGCGATCTGTGCCACGGCCTGCACCAGCGCCTGGA
>CAXTJW010000008.1:0-27333 GCA_964244305.1 uncultured Acetobacteraceae bacterium | reverse complement strand
GGGACAGGAGACGCGAGCGTGGCCGGACTATTCTTCGACGATCTGCAGGTCGGGCAAGTGTTCCAGCATGCGATCCGGCGCACTGTGACGGAATCGGACAATGTCTGGTTCAGCTGCCTCACCCACAACCCGGCGATGCTGCACCTCGACGAGGAATACTGCCGCACCGAAACCGACTTCGGCCAGCGCATCGTCAATAGCTGCTTCACCCTCGGCCTGATGGTCGGCATCTCGGTCGGCGACACCACGCTTGGGACGGCCGTCGCCAACCTCGGCTGGGACGAGGTGCGCTTTCCAAAGCCCGTTTTCCACGGCGATACGCTGCATATCGAGACCGAGGTCATCGAGCTGCGTGCGTCGAAGTCGCGGCCGAATGCGGGGATCGTGACGTTCATGCACCGCGCCTACAACCAGCGCAACGAGCTGGTCGCGCACTGCAAGCGGTCCGGTTTGCAGCTTAAACGGGGGCCGGGCTGATGGCGATCCGGTCGTTCCTGTTTGTGCCGGGCGACAGCGAGCGGAAGCTGGCCAAGGGCGGCGCGTCGGCGGCGGACGCGTTGATCCTCGATCTGGAAGACGCGGTCGCCCCGGCCCGCAAGCCGTTGGCGCGGGCGATGGTCGCCGAGTACCTCATGGCCCACGCTGCCGAACGCACGCCGGAGCTATGGGTCCGCATCAACCCGCTCGACGAGGGCGGGATCGACGATCTCGCGGCCGTCGTGCGGGCCGCGCCCGACGGGATCGTCGTGCCGAAGACGGACGGCCCGACCGATGTGCTGCGACTCAGCCACTACCTCGAAATCCTCGAGTGCCGCGACGGGATCGCCGCGCCGACCCGCATCCTGCCGGTCGCGTCGGAGACCGCGCGCGCCCCGTTCCGCCTGGGAGACTACGCCGACGCGACCTTGCCGCGGCTCTATGGCCTGACCTGGGGCGCCGAGGACCTCAGCTCGGCGCTCGGCGCCAGCACCAACCTGGACCCGGCGGGTGGCTGGGCCTTCACCTACCGCATGGTGCGGTCGGCCTGCCTGCTCGCCGCCAAGGCCGCCGGCGTCGAGCCGATCGAGACGCTGTTCACCGACTTCCGCGATCCGGAGGGCCTGCGGACGTCGAGCCTGGCCGCGGCGCAGGAGGGCTTCACCGGCCGCATCGCCATCCATCCCGATCAGGTCAGCGTCATCAACGCCGCCTTCATGCCGTCGGAGGCGGCGGTGGCGCACGCGCAGCGCGTGGTCGCGCTGTTCGAGGCCAATCCGGAGGCGGGCGCGATCGGGCTCGATGGCATGATGCTCGACAGGCCGCATTTGACGCAGGCTCGGCAGGTGCTGGCGCGGCATGCGGCCTTTGCGGCGCGGGGCTGACCCTTTGCTGCGATGCCTCGCAGCCTAACGCTCGATCGGCTTGCGGACCTGCTGACGCCGGGGGAGCTGGTCTATGTCCCGGGCTCCGCCGGCGAGCCGACGCCGCTGCTCGACCGTTGGCTCGACGACCCCGGCCGGACCCGCGGCATCCAGCTCCTCACGAGCTTCGTGCCGGGCATCAACACGCTGACGATGGACTGCCTGCACGATAGCGCGGTCGTCACCGGGCTGTTTATGCAGCCCTCGCTGCGGGCGGCGCAGGCGGCCGGCCGCTTCCGTCATCTCCCGCTGGGCTATTCGGGCTTTGTCCGCCACCTGCACGAGCGAGTGGCCGCCGACACCTGCGTGGTCCATGTCGCCCCTCCGGACAGCGGCGGTCGCTGCTCGCTGGGACCGGCGGTCGAGTTCACCGCCCTGGTCCAGGCCCGGAGCCGGCGCACCATCGCCATCATCAACCCGCGCCTGCCGGCCATGCCCGGCGCCGTGGCGCTCGATTTCGCCGCGTTCGACGCCGTGGCGGAGGCGGAGTTCGAACCCGGGGGCTACGTCGTCGGCGCGCCGAACCGGACGGCGCTGGCCATCGCTGGGCACGTCGCCGGCTTCGTCGGGGACGGCTGCGTCCTGCAGGTGGGGCTGGGCCGGGTGCCCGACGCGTTGATGGCGATGCTGCACGACCGCCGCGGCCTCGGCTTGCATTCGGGCATGCTGGCCGACAGCGCGCTCGACCTTTGGGACGCCGGCGCGCTCGATCCCGGGTTCCGCCATGCGAGTTGCGTGTGGGTCGGGTCGCCGGCGTTATACGAGCGCCTGCGCGGCCGGGCCGGGCCGGCGGTGCTGGGCTGCGACGTGACGCATGACGTGCGGTTGCTGGCGTCGTTCGAGCGGTTCCGTGCGGTGAACTCGGCGCTGAGCGTGGACCTGTTCGGCCAGGCCAACCTCGAAGTCGCCGACGGCCAGGCGGTGAGCGGCATCGGCGGCGCGGCCGACTTCGCGCGCGGCGCACGGTTGTCGCCCGGCGGCCTCAGCATCGTGGCGCTGCCGTCGAGCTTCGAGCGCAACACCCGCTCCCGGATCGTGCCCCGGCTGGATGACGGCCTCGCGTCGCTGTCGCGCATCGATATCGACATCGTGGTGACGGAGCATGGGGCGGCGGACCTGCGGGGATTGTGCGTGCATGGCCGGGCGGAGGCTTTGATCGAGGTCGCGGACCCGGCCTTTCGTACATCGCTGGCCGATGCGTGGCGGGATATCCG
This sequence comes from uncultured Acetobacteraceae bacterium, assembly GCA_964244305.1. Lineage (GTDB taxonomy): Bacteria > Pseudomonadota > Alphaproteobacteria > Acetobacterales > Acetobacteraceae > CAHJXG01. The sequence goes on along the minus strand of CAXTJW010000008.1, from coordinate 24,719 downwards.
CGCACGGCTTTAGCATCCTGCGCCGGCCGTCATTGCGAGCCGGCTTCGGCACGGCAATCCAGGGGCACGTGGGCTGACGTATGCGCATGCTGGCCTGGATTGCTTCGTCGCAAGCGCTCCTCGCAATGACAGTTTTATCAGACGAAAGCTTGGTGGCTCGGCGTCATTACCCAACGTAGATCAGTTTCTTTCCTTTGTTCTTGCCCGCATACAGCTCGGCAATTGCGCCTGGGGCGTGCTCGATCCCGCCGGCAATATCCTCGTCGTAGGTCACGCGGCCCTCGTTGTGCCACGCTGCCAGTTGCCGGCTCGCCGCTTCGAACCGCGCGGCATAGTCGAAAACTACCAAACCGCTCCAGACCAGACGCCGGGTCAGGATCTCGCGCTCGTTGCGCGGTCCCTACGGCGGCGGCGCGGGAACCGCCGCCCGATTGTGAAAAAAACTGCGGGCATATATTACCGGAAGAAAGCATTTGGCCAGGTCGCCCGCGCCATCGCCTGAGGCCGGCAGCCGGCTAAGCGGGAGGAAACAACGATGGATTTCCAACTCTCCGAGCAGCAGGTCGCCATCGATGAGGGCGTGCGGAAGGTCTGCGCCGGCTTCGACGACGCCTACTGGACCGAGTGCGAGGAAAACGCGCGGTTTCCCGAAGAATATTACCGCGCCATGGCGGAGGGCGGCTGGCTCGGCATGACCATGCCGGAGGAGCTGGGCGGGGCCGGGCTCGGCGTCACGGAGGCGGCCGTGATGATGCAGGCGGTGACGTCGAGCGGCGGCGGCTACTCGGCGGCGTCGGCCATCCACATCAACATGTTCGGCCCGCACGCCATCGTGGTGCATGGCACGGCGGCGCAGAAGGAGCGCTGGCTGAAGCCGCTGATCCGCGGCGAGCAGAAGGCGTGCTTTGGCGTGACCGAGCCCGATGCCGGCCTCGACACCACGAGCCTCACGACCTTTGCGACGCGGGTATCGGGCGGCTACCGGGTGAAGGGCCGCAAGATGTGGACCTCGACGGGCCAGGTCGCCGACAAGATCCTACTGCTGACCCGCACGACGCCCAAGAAGGAGTGCAAGCGGCCGACCGACGGGATGACGCTGGTCTATACCGACCTCGACCGCACCAAGGTCGAGGTGCGACGCATCAAGAAGATGGGGCGGAACGCGGTGGACTCGAACGCGGTGTTCATCGACGACCTGTTTGTGCCCGAGGAGGACCGCGTCGGCGAGGAGGGCAGCGGCTTCAAGTATATCCTCGACAGCCTCAATCCCGAGCGAATCCTGGTGGCCAGCGAGGCGATCGGCGTTGGCCGGGATGCATTGCGCCGGGCCACGCAGTATGCGCGCGACCGGGTGGTGTTCGGGCGGCCGATCGGCCAGAACCAGGGCATCCAGCACCCGCTGGCCGAGTGCTGGACCCAGTTGGAAGCGGCTTATTGGATGGTGCTGCGGGCTGGCTGGCTGTACGACAGCGGGCGTTCCTGCGGCGCGGAGGCGAACGCGGCCAAGTTCCTTGCCGGACGCGCGGCCTTCGACACGGCGACGCGGGCCGTCATGACCCATGGCGGGATGGGCTACGCGCGGGAATACCAGGTGGAGCGGCTGTTCCGCGAGGCGATCCTGACCCGCATCGCGCCGGTCACGGAGGAGCTTATCCTGTCGTTCTTGGCCGAGCGTGTCCTGGGGCTGCCGAAGTCGTATTGATGGACCCGGTCAGCGCCGGTACTGCTCGTCGCTGACATGCTCCATCCACTCCACGGGAGAGCCGTTGAGCCGCTCCTGGATGGCGATGTGGCTCATCGCCGTGGTGGCGGAGGCGCCATGCCAATGCTTTTCGCCCGGCGCGAACCACACCACGTCGCCCGGCCGGATCTCCTCGATCGTCCCGCCCTCGCGCTGCACCCAGCCGCACCCGGCGGTGACGATCAGGGTCTGGCCGAACGGATGCGTGTGCCACGCGGTGCGGGCGCCTGGCTCGAAGGTGACGAGTGCGCCACCCACCCGGGCCGGATCGGGCGCCGTGAATAGCGGGTCGATGCGCACCGTTCCGGTGAACCACTCTGCCGGCCCCTTGCCGGATGGCCGACTGCCTGCCCGCTCGATGTCCATCATTCGTCTCCGTTGCCGTTGAATGCCGCCCAATACAGCCCGTGTTGGCCGGCTGATGCCTTGAGACTTAGGGTGTGCGGATGGCGGTGATTAGACGCTATTATCCGCAAGCACCTAGAAACACAGGTCATCAATACCGGGTGGCAACCTCGGTGGGGCTACGCGAGGTTTGCTCGCTGTCGTAAAGACGTCAGCGAACGGCCATCTGCTGCAGTTCGTTGCGTGCGGCGGCGATGATCTCCCGCGCGAGGGCCGGGTCGGTGGGTGCCACGGCGCGGGCGAGCGCCACGCTGCCGACAAGGCCCGACAACACGGCGAGTGCACGCCGACGGGCGTCGTCCGGGTCGGTCGCACTCGGAAGCGCTTGCTGCAGAAGTTCGACCAATGCCGAGAAACCATCGGTGAACGCGGCCCCGATCGCCGGATCCTGCCGGCGGACCTCCGAGAGGCAAGCGGCGAGGATGCACCCGGATCCGACATCCATCAGATGGCTCTCGGACAAATAGTCGTCGAGATAGGCGGCAAGAGGATCGGGGGCGTTCTCGCTGCGCTCACGCCAGGCAGCGGCGCCGTCGGCAAAGGCCTTGCGGACGGCTTCGGCAGCGAGGCCGTCCTTGGAGCCGAATTGCCCATACAGCGCGCCTTGGGTCAATCCTGCCTCTCGGCTGATGTCGACGACTCCCGCGCCATCGAACCCGCGCTCCTGCAGCAGCCGCAGTGCCGTGTCCACCAGGGCGGCCCGATGCTCCGCGACCTTCTTCCCTGAAACCTTCAAACCCGTCGCTCCCCGTGGCTCTTGATCCAATCATAGAGCACTCTATGTGAGTTGTAGAGTTGTAATTGCTACCGGGCCTGCGGACACAAGGAAGTGGGTGCGAATCCTGGGTTCGGCGGCCTTGCCGGCCGTTTCTCGCCAATACCAACCGGCATATCACGAGGTTTATCATGACAGAGCTTACCCGCGTGCAGGTGGAACCCGCCGGGCAGGCGACGGAGGCCGGGGATGTGCGGCAGCACAAATCCTGGGTCGGCCGTTGGCTAGGGATCGCAGTCATCGCCGGGCTTATTGTGGCGGGTGGCGTGGTTGCCGAACGCCAGTGGCCTGCGCCCAGGGCGCCCGCTGCGCCACCACCAGCGCCGCAAGTGACGGTGAGCGCGCCGTTGCAGCAGACGGTGCAACCGACGAGCCGCTTGCTGGGCCAATTCGCAGCCGTGAACAGTGTGGAGCTGCGGGCGCAAGTCGGCGGCACGCTGTCGGCGATCGAATTCAGGGACGGGCAGACCGTGCGGGCGGGCGATCCGCTGTTCTCCATCGACCCGCGGCCGTTCCAGATCCGGCTCGACACGGCGGTCGCGCAGCTGCAGAACGCCCAGGCGAAACAGGTGCTGACCGCTGCCGAGCTTTGGCGTGCGCAGCAGTTGAAGCGCACCGACTTCGGCTCGATGCAGAACGTCGACACCCGGGCTGCCGATGACCGCAGTGCCCAGGCGGCCATTCAGACGGCGCAGTCGGCGATCATGGATGCGCGCCTCGACCTCGAGTTCGCCAAGATCACCGCGCCGTTCGACGGACGCATGAGCGCCCGCCTCGTTTCATTGGGGAGCCTCGTCAGCGGCAGCCGGGGTGGAGCGGGACAATCAACGCTGCTCACGACGATCGTCTCGCTCGACCCGATCTATTTGACTTTCGACATGAGCGAGGCTGACTACGCGGCCTATCAGAAAGCGCATCATGACGGGGCAGCGCCGTCGGATGTGGCGATCAGCCAATACGGCGACGGGCATTTCGACCGGCACGGCACGCTCGACTTCATCGACAATGCGGTCAACCGGAGCAGCGGCACGATCCGAGCCCGCGCCACCGTGCCGAACACGGATCTGTCCATCACACCAGGCCAGTTCGCCCGGCTGCGCCTGAGCCTGGGGACGCCAGGGCCGGCAATGCTGGTGCCGGCGGCGGCGGTGGTGCCCGATCAGTCCCGGCAGATGGTGATGACCGTCGCGCCGGACGGGACCGTGGTGCCGAAGCTCGTGGACGTCGGCGACTTGGAGCAGGGATTGCGCGTGATCCGGAGCGGCCTCGCGCCCGAGGACCGCGTCGTGATCGACGGGCTCGTGCGGGTGCGGCCCGGCGCCAAAGTCACCGCGGTCGCCGGTGAGATAAAGCCGGATCCCAACGCCGAATAGTCTTCGTTCGGCGTGCCGGCGACGGACGGCTGGTCCACTACCTAGGAGGGCGCGATGCGCTTCACGCACACATTCATCGATCGCCCGATCCTGGCGACCGTGCTCAGCGTCTTCGTCACCCTGGTGGGGCTGGGTGCGCTCCTGATCCTGCCGGTCGCACAGTATCCGGAGATCGTGCCGCCCACGGTGCAGGTGACCACCAGCTACCCCGGCGCCTCCGCCGAAGTGGTGAGCCAAACGGTCGCGACGCCGCTCGAGCAGGAGATCAACGGCGTCGAGAAGATGATCTACATGAGCAGCCAGTCGACTGGCGACGGCAAGCTCACCATCACCGTCACCTTCGCGATCGGCACGGACCTGAACGTGGCACAGATGCTGACGCAGAACCGCGTCCAGGATGCGCTGCCGCGGCTGCCGGAGGACGTGCAACGGCTGGGCGTGCAGGTGCGCAAGTCGACGCCGAACATCCTGCTGGCCGTGCACCTCTATTCGCCCGACGGCACGCGGGACAACCTCTATTTGTCCAACTATGCGACGCTGCATGTGAAGGATGCGCTGGCGCGGCTGCCCGGCGTGGGCGACGTGCAGCTCTTTGGCTCGCGCGACTACGCCATGCGGGTCTGGCTCGATCCGGACAAGGTTGCGGCCTATGGGCTCAACGCCGGAGAGGTGCTGGCGGCGTTGCGGGCGCAGAATATCCAGGTGTCCGCAGGCTTGCTGAACCAGCCGCCCGTGAAGAGCAGCGCGGCCTATCAGCTCAACGTGCAGACGCTCGGCCGGCTGGCGACGCCGGGGCAGTTCGCCGATGTCATCCTGAAGACGGACGCGCAGGGGCGTCCGACCCGCATCCGCGATGTCGGCCGGGTCGAGATCGGGGCCGCGGATTACGGCGCGACGGCCTTCATGGACGACAAGGAGGGACTGCCGCTCCTGATCTTCGCACAGCCTGGCGCGAACTCCTTGGCGGTGGAGAGAAGCGTCCTGGACACGGTTCAGGAGCTGAAGCAGGCATTCCCGGCGGGTCTCGATTCGATCATCGTCTACGACCCCACGATCTTCGTCGCCAAATCGGTCAACGAGGTCATCACGACGATCTTCGTGGCGATCCTGCTCGTCGTCGGCGTGGTGTTCGTCTTCCTGCAGACCTGGCGTGCGTCGATCATTCCGGTGATCGCGATCCCCGTCTCGCTCGTGGGCACGTTCACCATCCTGTATGCATGCGGCATATCGCTGAACAACCTGTCGCTGTTCGGCCTCGTGCTGGCCGTGGGCATCGTGGTCGACGATGCGATCGTGGTGGTGGAAAATGTCGAGCGAAACATCGCAGCCGGCATGAAGCCGAACGAGGCCGCGCACCGGACGATGGACGAGGTCGGCGGCGCGCTGGTGTCGATCGCGCTGACGCTGTGCGCGGTGTTCGTGCCCTCTGCCTTCCTGTCCGGCATCTCCGGGCAGTTCTTCCGCCAGTTTGCCGTCACGATCGCAGCCTCGACGGTGATCAGCTGCTTCGTCTCGCTGACGCTGAGCCCGGCGCTATGCGCCCTGCTGTTGCGGGCGCATGACGCCCATCCTGCCCGGCCTAATCTGTTCGGCCGCATCCTCCGTGTCGGGTTCGGCGGGTTCAACCGTGGATTCGATTGGCTGTCCGAGGCGTATGGCCAGCTGACCCGGCGGCTGGTGCGAGCGCTTGCCTTCGTCGTCGTGCTGTATATCGGGCTGATCGGCGCGGCCGGATTCGAGTTCTCCCGCATCCCGACCGGGTTCATCCCCGAGCAGGATCAGGGCTATTTGATCACCGTGCTGCAACTGCCGCCGGGATCGAGCCTGACGCGCACCGAGGCCGTGGTGCGGCAGGCGATCGATATCATCCTGCATACGCGCGGGATCGAGCATGTCGCGCCATTCGCCGGGTTGGACGCGACGACGTTCACCGTTTCGTCCAACTCGGGGACCATCTTCTCCGGCCTGCCATCATTGTTTAACCACGAGTTGCCGGGCGTGACCGCGAACTCGGTGTTGGCTGATTTGCGCCAGCGGCTTTCGGTCATCGAGGGCGCCTACGTCCTGACGATCCCGCCGCCGCCGGTGCAGGGCATCGGGAACTCCGGCGGCTTCAAGATGATGCTGGAGGATCGGGCGGGGCTCGGCACCCAGGCGCTGGTCAACGCGGCGCAGGCGCTGGTCGGGGCTGCGAACAAGGACCCGAGTTTCGCCGGGGTGTTCACGCTGCTGAACACCGGGTCGCCGTCGATCTATGCGGATGTGGACCGGCTCAAGGCGGAGAAGGTCGGGCTGACCCCGACCGACGTCTTCAATACGCTGCAGGTCTATCTCGGATCGCAATATGTCAATGATTTCAATTTCCTGGGGCGCACCTACCAGGTGATCGCCCAGGCGGACGGGCCGTTCCGGCGCGATCAGTCGGACCTGATGGGGCTGAAGGCGCGCAACACCGCTGGCGAGATGGTGCCCATCGGCACCGTTGCGCAGCTGCGTGACCAGACAATTCCCTACCGTGTCCCCCGCTACAACCTGTATCCGGCGGCGGAGGTGCAGGGCGTGGCGGCGCCAGGTGTGGCGACTGGCGAGGCCCTGAAGCGGATGGAACAGCTTGCCGGCGAGGTGCTTCCGCAGGGCATCGGCTATGAATGGACGGAAATCGCCTTCCAGCAGGAGCAGAAAGGCACGCCGACCATGCTGGTGTTCGGTGCCGCCGCCCTGTTCGTTTTCCTGGTGCTGGCCGCCAATTATGAGAGTTTGCGATCGCCGTTGGCCGTGGTGCTGATCGTGCCGATGTGCCTGCTCGCCTCGATTACGGGACTGATGATCCGCGGCATGCCGATCGACATCCTGGCGCAGATCGGGTTCGTGGTGCTGGTCGGCTTGGCGGCGAAGAATGCGATCTTGATCGTGGAGTTTGCGCGGCAGGCCCAGGATAGCGGCCAAAGCCCGGCAACAGCGGCAGTCGAGGCCGCACGGCGACGGCTGAGGCCGATCCTGATGACGTCGTTCGCCTTCATCTTGGGCGTGGCGCCGCTGGTGGTGGCGACAGGCGCCGGGGCGGAGATGCGGCAATCGCTCGGAACGGCGGTGTTCGGCGGGATGCTGGGAGTGACCGTATTCGGATTGCTGTTCACGCCGGCCTTCTACACGCTGGCCCAGCGCATGAGCTTCGGGCGTAGCCGCGCGGCCGCCAAGACGCTGCAAGCTGCGTCGGCTTCAGTAGACCAATGAGGTCCCGTCCCGGCATTCTGTAAGGGAGCGTGCGGCGGCGACCATGATCAGGGCGGCATAAACGGCCTTGTGCATAGGTCGCGGGGATGCCGCCCCCGGTGGCGCAGGGTGCCAGAGGACGTTGAACCCGAAGTCTGTGACGAGATTGCAGGCACTGGGCTCGTCGGCAGTGAGGAACGACATGGTGTCGCCCGAACAAGCGCTGCCCTGCAGCCATATGAGATTGGCCATATGCTCCCGACGGTCCGCCGGTATGACAATGCGGCCTGCAGTTGCAGGACTGCAATATTTTCGTTACTTAGGTGTTGGGTCAGTTTGACCGAATCCCTCACGGAAACCGTCATTGCGAGCCGGCTTCGGCGCGGCAATCCAGGGCCGCATGGATCGGTATTTGCCTCTGTGGCCCTGGATTGCTTCGTCGCGAGCGCTCCTCGCGATGATGGAGTTTGTTGCAGGACTATGTGGCCTAAACTCTCACAGAAATCTACGCCGCCGCGAACTGACCCACTGCCGTTACTTGGGTGCTATTCGGCAAGACCAATGCCGGACGCGACCCTCGGCAGATAGGGCAGTTCCAGCGGAAAGATGGTGGTGGCGAATTTCTGGCGCGGCAGTGACCTGCATGACCGTTGCTGACGTCCCGGAAACTCGCCGGGTTCCGGCATCGGTCAAGCAGGTCCGCACGCCGCTCGAACGAAGGCTAGTTCGGTGAGACGCGAGTGGTGATCCCGACGCTCGGTTGGTTGGCCAACGTGCGCGTGCCTCCCCCGTCGCTGGCTGTAATCCCGGTGTCCAAGCCTTTGGTGAACGTCGACTGCGGGCGCTCATCGGCGCAAGCCGCCAGGCCAAGGCAAAGAAGCGCGCTGGCAAGCACGAATAACCAGGCGCGCATGGGATACAAAGCAGCGCGTGTTGTGTTTTTCATAATTTTTTCTTTCTGGCTGTAGCAGGGTCAACCCGATTTCCTAGAAAAGTTGACGCCGTCAGGTACTTTTGTCTGCTTTCCCATAGGTCAAGGATGATGGCGAGTGACCGGACCGCAGCCAAAGGCAGGTCACTATACACCTCTGCAGTACCGCGCTCAACTGAATCTGTAATGTCCACGTAACGGAATTCTAGGACACTACTGATCGCCTTCGCGCCCGTCTTGGAGGGCCGCCGCCGATCGCGATCGCGTCGCAGCCCTCGTTCATGCTCAGCAATCCAGCGTCGTCTCACGCTCCCAGTCGGTCAGATGGCGCATATATAGGTCCCATTCCTGCCGCTTGAGCTTGGCGTAGGAGACGGCGAACGGCTCGCCCAATGCCGCGCGCAGCAAAGCATCGCCCTCGAACGCGCGCACGGCGTCCAGCAGGTTGAGCGGCAGCCGCCGGGCGCCGTCCACGCTGTGTCCGGCCACATACATGTCGAGGTCGAGCCGCTTGCCGGGATCGCGCGCGTGCTCCACGCCGTCCAGCCCGGCCGCAAGCAGCCCGGCCTGCAGCAAGTAAGGATTGGCCGCGCCGTCCGCGAGACGATACTCGATGCGCCCGGCGCCGGGCACGCGCACCATGTGCGTGCGGTTGTTGCCGCCCCAGCTGACGGTGCTGGGCGACCACGTGGCACCGGACGCCGTCACCGGCGCGTTGATACGCTTGTAGCTGTTGACGGCCGGGTTGGTGAGCGCACTCAGCGCCTCGGCATGCGCCATGATCCCGCCGAGGAACTGGTAGGCCAATGCGGAAAGGCCGAGTTCGTCCTCCCCCTTGAAGGCGTTGGCGCCGTCGCGCCAGACCGACACGTGCGCGTGGCAGCCGGAGCCGGTCAGGTTGGGAAACGGCTTCGGCATGAACGTCGCGCGCATGCCATGCTGCTCGGCGATGCTGCGGACCATGTATTTGAAAAAGGCGTGACGGTCCGCGGTAACGAGCGCCGGGGCATAATCCCAGTTCATCTCATATTGGCCGTTCGCGTCCTCGTGGTCGTTCTGGTACGGCCCCCAGCCCAGCGCCTCCATCGCGTCGCTGATGGCTGCGATCACGTCGAAGCGGCGCATCAGGGTGAGCTGGTCGTAGCAGGGCTTGCTCTGGGTGTCGGCGCCGTCGGCGACCGCGGCGCCGTCCGGGGTGATGAGGAAGAACTCCGGCTCCACGCCCGTGCGCATCTCCAGGCCCTTGGCCGCACCCGCGGCAATCAGCCGGCGCAGCACGTTGCGGGGCGCCTGCTCCACCAGCGTGCCCGCCATCCACGGATCGGCGGCGAGCCAGCCGACCTCTGGCTTCCAGGGCAATTGAATAAGGGTCGAGGGGTCCGGGACCGCGAGCACGTCCGGGTCGGCCGGGCTCATGTCGAACCAGGTCGCGTAGCCGGCGAACCCGGCGCCCTCTGCAGCCATGCCATCGATGGCGCGCGCCGGGACCAGCTTGGCGCGCAGCACGCCGAACAGGTCGGTGTAGGCGATGAGGAAGAAGCGGATGCCGCGCTCCCGCGCGATGTCGGAAAGGCTCATTGGCCCGGTATCCAGGACGTTCCGGCCAAAGGTACGCGGGCCATGGCGGCGGCTTCGACGGTCAGCGCCACGAGATCCTCCGGCTCCAGGTTGTGGACGTGGCTCTTGCCGCAGGCGCGCGCGATCGTCTGCGCCTCCAGCGTGAGCACGGCGAGGTAGTTCGCCAGCCGCCGGCCGCCGAGCACCGGGTCCAGCCGTGCGGCGAGGATTGGGTCCTGCGTCGTGATCCCGGCGGGGTCCCGCCCTTCATGCCAGGCGTCATAGGCGCCGGCATGGGTGCCGAGTGCGGCGTATTCGGCCTCGAACGCCGGGTCGTTGTCCCCGAGCGCCGCCAGCGCCGCGGTGCCGATGCTGACGGCATCCGCCCCGAGCGCCAGGGCCTTCGCCACGTCGGCGCCGTTGCGGATGCCGCCGGAGACGATGAGCTGCACCGTGCGGTGCAGGCCAAGGTCCTGCAGAGCCTGCACCGCCGGGCGGATGGCGGCGAGGATGGGCAGGCCGACGTTCTCGATGAACACGGTCTGGGTCGCGGCCGTGCCGCCCTGCATGCCGTCCAGCACCACCACGTCCGCGCCCGCCTTCGCCGCCAGCGCCGTATCGTAATAAGGCCGGGAGGCGCCCACCTTGACGTAGATCGGCTTCTGCCAGTCGGTGACCTCGCGCAGCTCCAGGATCTTGATCTCCAGGTCGTCGGGGCCGGTCCAGTCGGGGTGGCGGCTGGCGCTGCGCTGGTCGATGCCGGGCGGCAGGGTGCGCATGGCGGCCACCCGCGGCGTGATCTTTTGCCCGAGCAGCATGCCGCCGCCGCCGGGCTTGGCGCCCTGGCCGATGACGATCTCGATCGCGTCGGCGGCGCGCAGGTCGTCGGGGTTCATGCCGTAGCGGCTTGGGAGATACTGATAGACCAGGGTTTGCGAGCTTTGGCGCTCCTCCTGCGTCATGCCGCCGTCGCCGGTGGTGGTGCTCGTCCCCGCGATGGTGGCGCCGCGGCCGAGCGCCTCCTTGGCCTGCGCGGACAGCGAGCCGAAGCTCATTCCGGCGATGGTGATGGGGATTTTCAGCTCGACGGGCTTCTTCGCATGACGGGCGCCGAGCACGACCCCGGTGCCGCAGCGCTCGCGATAGCCCTCCAGCGGGTAGCGGCTGATGCTGGCGCCCAGGAACAGCAGGTCGTCGAAGTGCGGCAGCGCCCGCTTGGCGCCATAGCCGCGGATGTCGTAGATCCCAGTCGCGGCGGCCCGGCGGATTTCGGCCAGGGTGGCGGCGTCGAACGTGGCGCTTTCGCGTGGCGCCGGGCGCGGCGTGTCGGCGCTGCCTCGATGATCGTCCATCAATATTCACCCGCATTGTCGATGTGGAAATGATACAGCCGACGCGCCGACCCATAGCGGCGGAACGCACCGGCATCGACGCCCGCGAACCCGGCCTCGTTCAGCCGGGCCGCAAGCGCCGCGCGATGCTCGTCGCGCATCGGCTTCTCGATGCAGTCCGCGCCGAGGCTGGCCACGCTGCCGCGCACGAACAGCTGCGCCTCGTAGATGCTGTCCCCCAGGCTTTCGCCGGCGTCGCCCAGCACCGTCAGCGTGCCGGCCTGCGCCATGAAGGCGCTCATGTGGCCCACATTGCCGCCGACCACGATGTCGACGCCCTTCATGCTGATGCCGCACCGCGCGGCAGCGTTGCCCTCGATCACCAGCAGGCCGCCATGCGCGGTGGCCCCGGCGGCGGCGCTCGCATCGCCGAGCACGCGCACATGCCCGGACATCATGTTCTCCGCGACGCCGTTGCCCGCGTTGCCCTCGATGACGACGGACGCGCCCTGGTTCATGCCTGCGCAATAATACCCGGCGTGCCCGGCGATCTCGATTCGCACCGGCGCATCGACGCCCACGGCCAATGCATGGCGGCCGCGGGGGTTCAGCACCCGCCACAGCGTCTGGTTGGTATCGGCGCGCAAGCCATGCAGCCGCTCGTTCAGGGCACGCACCGGCCATTCGGCCAGGTCGACCACGTCGCTCACGCCGCGCGTTCCCAGGCGTAGACCCGCGCGGGTTCCGGCTCCCAGACGCGGGCGCCTTCGATGCCGGGCAGGTCCACCAGGGCGCGGTATTCGCTGCCGAAGGCGACCCAATCCTCCGTCTCGGCCATGACGGCGGGCTTGCAGCAGATGGGATCGCGCAGCACGGCGAAACCGGTGCGGGTGCCCACGACGAAGGTGTAGAACCCATCCAGGTCCGTCAGGCTGGCCTGCAGCGCGCCTTCCAAACTATGGCCCTCGCGCATGCGCCAGCTCAAATAGGCGGCGGCGACCTCCGTGTCGTTCTCCGTCTCGAACTTGAACCCTTGCCTGACCAGCATGCGGCGCAGTCCGTTGTGGTTCGACAGGCTGCCATTATGCACCAGGCACTGGTCGGCATTCGTGCTGTAGGGGTGCGCGCCGTCCGTGGTGACGGCGCTCTCGGTTGCCATGCGGGTGTGGCCGATGCCATGGGTGCCGGACATGCCGGATAAGCCAAACCGCCCGGCGACGTCCTCGGGCAGCCCCACTTCCTTATACAATTCCATCCGCCGGCCCTCGCCGACCAGGGTCAAGGCCGGGGCGCGCTGGAGAACGGCGGCGCGGACCTCCGCAAGCCGGGCTGGAGGCACATGCAGCACGACGTGCGTGTCCCGAACCTCGGCGGCCACGTCGAGCGACCTGGCAAACGCCCCGAGGTCCGTGCCGCGCGGCGCCCGAATTGTGAGCTTCACGTCGCCCGCATCCGCGCCATAAACCGCGAACCCGGCGCTGTCCGGCCCGCGGTCGCGCATCGTCGCCAGCATCACCGCCAAATGCGCGCCGAGCTCCGGCTCCATACCCGACCGCTTGATGAACAGCCCGACAATCCCGCACATGGCACAGCCCTCGACATCACATTCCGATTTCGGGCGCACCCTGGCAAGCCGGCGAACGGCTGTCAATTCGAGGGAAACTCGATTTCCTCGAAAGAAAGCGTTGGAGGGACTATGACGAACATGAGCGAGCCATCGCTGGCCACTGGATCGAACGCGCCGACGGACGCCACGGCCACGCTGGAGCAGCGGATCGGCCGTGAAATCCGCACCCTGCGCGTCCAGGTCGGCCTGACCGGAGCGGAGCTGGCCCGCGCGGCGAAAATATCCTCGGGCATGCTCTCGAAGATCGAGACCGGGCAAATCTCCGCCTCGCTCGGCACGCTCGACGCGGTCGCGGGCGCGCTCAACGTGTCGCTGGCCTCGATCCTGACCGGCACCGAGCTGCGGCGGGATTGCTCGTTCGTCAAAGCGGGCGGCGGGGTGCGGATCGACCGCCGGGGCACCAAGGCCGGGCACCAATATGATCTGCTGGGCCATTCGGTCGGCGGATTGCTGGCCGTCGAGCCATACCTCATCAGCCTGGCGGAAGACGCCGTGCCCTACACGTCGTTCCAGCACGCCGGCGTGGAGCTTATTTACATGCTGACCGGCCGGGTCCGCTATCGCCACGGCGAACTGCTGTATGACATGGAGCCCGGCGACACCCTGTTCTTCGACGCCAGCGCCCGGCACGGGCCCGAGGACCTCACGCAGCTTCCTTCGACCTACTTGTCCTTCATCGTCTACAGCCGCGCGTGATCCGGCTGGCATTATTCTTGCGAGGAAATCCGATTGAATGGAACACAAGGGCAATGGGTATGGAACTCAGGAGAGACAGCCTCTCGTTCATGGAGACGCTCGGTCAATCGGTCGCGAACGTCTCGCCCACGCTGACGCCGGCGCTCGCCGTCGCGGTCGTCGCGGCACTCGCCGGCACTGCGTCGTGGTTGGTCTATGTGATCGCGACGCTCGCGTTGCTCGTTGTCGGCATCAACGTGGGCAAGCTCGCGCAGCGCATCCCCAGCGCAGGTTCGTTCTTCATCTACGTCTCCCGCTCGCTCGGCCCGGTGTATGGAATGCTTGCGGGTTGGGCGATGCTTGCCGCTTATCTATTCACCGCCATGGCGCTGACGGTGGCCACGTCGATCTTCGTCAAGACGATGCTGACTGCTTTGGGGGTCGTAATGGTCCCGAACACGATCGTCCTCTATGCCGCCGTATCGCTGCTCGCAGTCCTGCTGGCCGTTCGCGACATCCGGCTGTCGTCCAGGATCGGGCTGACACTCGAGGCGGTGTCGGTCGCGATCATCCTTGCCGTGACCGTGCTCGCCCTGTCGCACAACGGCTTCACGCTCGACACCACCCAACTCAGCTTGTCCGGCGTGTCGTTCGGCAAGGCGGCCCAAGCGGTCGTGTTCGCGATCTTCTCGTATGTCGGCTTCGAAAGCGCCGCCACCCTCGGACGTGAGGCGCGCAACCCGCAATCGGCGATTCCGAAGGCGATCAAGCTGACGGCCGTGGTGGCCGGGTTGTTCTTCGTCTTCACCACATACGTCATCACGCAAGGATTCGGCGACGACGGGGCCAAGCTCGGCGCCAGCGGGGCGCCCCTCGGCGACATCCTCACCGGCCAAAGCCCATTGTTGACCGCACTGGTGTATTTCGGCGCCGCGATCAGCAGCTTCGCCTGCGCGCTCGCCTCGCTGAACGCATTCAGCCGGATGATGTTCTCGCTCGGGCGCTACAACGTGCTGCATCCATCGCTGGGCCGCGTCCACGCCACCCACCACACGCCGCACATCGCGTTGGTCTTCGGCGCCCTGGTGAATTTCGTGCTGGTCTGCGCCTTTAGCGGCCAGGCGGAGCTCGATACGTTCGGCTGGTATGGCACGATCGCAGCCTTCGGCTTCATCGTGGTCTACCTGCTGTGCTCGGTCGCGGCCCCCGTCTATCTGCGCAAGACTGGCGAGATGACGGGCGGCGATGTGTTCGTGGGCGGGCTCGGGGCGGTGCTGATGGTGCTCGCGCTGTTCGGCAGCCTTTATCCGGTGCCCGACTACCCGTACAACCTGCTGCCCTATGGTTTTCTCGCCTACATGGCCTTGGGCGCCGCTTGGTTCCTTGTGCTGAAGGCGCGGCAACCGGCCGTGCTGGCGGCGATGAACTCGGACCTCGAGGTCGCGGCCGCCGAAGAGTTCGATCTCCCGCCCGAGGCGCAGGGGCCGATCGCAGTGGAATATCCAGTGCGAAGCTGACCTGGGCGAAGCTAACCCGAGCCGTCATTGCGAGCCGGCTTCGGCGCGGCAATCCAGGACACCATGAGGGGGAACTGGTGCGTGCGGCCCTGGTTTGCCGCGTCGCAAACGCTCCTCGCAATGACGGTGTTTGAAGCGCTGCAACGATGTTGCGCGTTGCAGCAACCAAGCCGGCGTCGAACTGACCCATCAATGGCGACCGGCCTGTCCCGGAGCGCGCAGGTCGTCGCCTCCCGGCTGAGATCATCCGCCGCACAGGGTCCCTTCTAAGTCCGGAGGCCTGGGTCCGCAGGTCCAACAACTAATCCAGGCTCCGGAACGTTGGGGTAGGGGTACTCTGCCCAGAGTCCGCCCAGAATCCCGCAACGCAAGGACGCCGATGTCGCTGACGACCCTGCTGCTCGGCCGCCGGCTCGCCAACCGCGAGGCCGAGGGACGCAAGATCGGCGCCTTCGAGGGCATCCCTGCCATGGGCCTCGACGGCCTCGGCTCCGCGTCATATGGGCCGGAGGCGATGCTCACCGTGCTGGCGGTGGTCGGAACGGCCGGGCTGGCCGCCGTGCAGCCGATCACCTGGGCCATCCTGGCCCTGCTGGCCATCCTCTGCTTTTCATACTGGCAGACCATCGCCGCCTATCCCAGCAACGGTGGCTCCTACACGGTGGCGCGCGAGAACCTCGGGCATAACGCCGGGCTGCTGGCGGCGGCGGCGCTCATGGTCGACTACATGCTGAACGTGGCGGTCGGCATTTCCGCCGGGGTGGGCGCGTTGACCTCCGCCATACCGGCGCTGCATGCCTACACCTTGCCGCTGTGCCTCGCAGTCCTGGTCGCGATCACCCTCGTCAACCTGCGCGGCACCAAGGAATCCGGCATGGCCCTCGCGGTCCCGACTTATCTGTTCATCGCCAGCCTGTTCTTCATCCTGGGCGTTGGCGCATGGGCGGCGTGGGCCGGCGGCGGCCACCCCACGCCCGTAGTGGCCCCGCCCGCCGTTGCCGAATCTGCCGGAGCCGGCCTGACGCTCTGGCTGCTGCTGCGCGCCTTTGCCGCCGGCTGCACGGCAATGACCGGCGTGGAGGCAGTCAGCAACGGCGTCGGCGCATTCAAGGACCCGGCCGTCAAATATGCCCATCGCACCCTCGCGGCCATCTGCCTGGTGCTCGGGACGTTGCTGCTCGGTATCGCCTACCTCGCCCGCAGCTACGGCGTGAGCGCCATGGACCAGACCGCCGACAACTACCAGAGCGTGCTGTCCCAACTCGTCGGCGCGGTTTGGGGACGCGACTGGCTGTACTACGTCACCATCGGCAGCGTGCTGGCGGTGCTCTGCCTCTCGGCCAACACGAGCTTCGTCGGCTTCCCGCGGCTGTGCCGGCTAGTGGCGAGCGACAGCTATTTACCCAAGGCCTTCGCCATACCGGGCCGGCGGCTGGTCTATACGGCTGGGGTGCTGTTCCTGGCGGTGGGCGCGGGCGGCCTGCTGGCGGCGTTCGGCGGCATCACCGACCGGCTGATCCCGCTATTCGCCGTCGGCGCGTTCCTGTCGTTCACACTCAGTCAGGCCGGAATGGCCATGCACTGGCATCGCAAGGCGAACGGCCATGCCGACCGGGGCCGGCTGTTCATCAACGGTCTTGGCGCGCTCGCGACCGGCGCCGCGCTCGCCATCATCCTGGTCGCCAAGTTCACCGAGGGCGCGTGGCTCACCCTGCTCGTCATCCCGCTCACCCTGATGCTGCTCAAGCTGACCCGGCGCTACTACGGCGACCTCGAGCGCCAAGTGCTGGCGGGCAGCCGGCGCAGCATGGACCTCGGGGACCACGCGCCCCCCTCGGTCGTGGTCCCGCTGGAACGATGGGACCGCATGGCGCATCGCGCGATCCATGTCGCGGCCCGCCTGTCGCCCGATGTGGTGGCGCTGCACCTCACCGATCTCGAGGGGCCGGACGCGAAGGAGCACGAGACCCGGCTGCGCGGGGAGTGGGCGCGCTTCGTCGAGCAGCCGGCGGCCGCCGCCGGGCTGCCACGGCCGCAGTTGGTGATCGAGCCGTCGCCCTATCGCAGCGTGTTGGCGCCGTTGGTGCGCGAGATGGAGGCGCTGCGGCAGCGTTGCCCGGGCCGCCCGGTCATCGTGATATTGAGCGAGCTGACCGGCGGGCGCTGGTGGGAGGCCATGCTGCACACGCGCCGCACCCAGCGCCTGCGGACCCAGGTGCTGCGGCACGGCGGCCATTACGTTTCGGTGTTGATCGTGCCCTGGCAGTTGGAAGCACCGGCCACGGAACAGGTGCTGGCCGAGGAGGAACCGCAACCGGCGTAGGCCTCCCGTTCAGGGCGTCGCGGAAATCCCGCCCAGGACGGTCTCCAGAATGGAGCGCAGGCGCGCGTCCATCGCCTGTTCCTCGGCATGGGTCTGCTCCAGCAGCCGCGTCGCCTCGACCAGCCCCATGGTGCGGGCGACGCTGAGCGCCGTCTCATACGACACCACCTCGGACTGCTCCAGCTTGCGGACCGCGCCGGCCAGCGCAGCATCGAGCAGCAGACCCGGCGTCACGTTCTTGATGTCGCGCTGCGCATCCTCGAGAAGGCCGCCGGCCCAGATGCATTTCGGGCCGTCCGCGACCTCGCCGAGGGTCCCGGCGGCCCGCTCCAGGCGCTGCGCCTGCTTCTGGCTTTGCTCGTGATGCTCGCGCAAGGCCTGTTTTAGCTCAGGCGTGGTCGCGCCGTCCATGATGGCCGGGAGCAGCTTCATCGTCTGCGTCTCGTTCGCATACAGGTCCTGTACGCAGCCGAGCATCAGGCCGCGTATGTCGTTAACATCCGCCATCGGAATGCGCCTCCTCAAAGCCGTACAGCGGCAGGTGAGTGCCGGTGCGCCGCCGTCCAGTATCGGTCGAAAAATGGTCGAACATCGTGAGCATGGGCTCCGGAAATCCGGCGCATGCGGCGCAGAATTATGAAAGAAAAGGGCTTGGGCGTTGGATTATTTATGTGGGCGCGAGGTGGATCGTGTCTGAGATTACAGCTCTATGACACTTGCCTGGACCAAGAGCCGTGATGCTGAATTCCAAATGTACTGTGCCGGCGGTAAGTCCAGGGAACCGGTGCGGAAAATTCGACCAGTCTCACCGTCATGTGAGACCAGAAAGTGTACACGCCGTCCGCGCCGGAAACCTAGATCCCGGCGTTGCCTTCGGCTGGGGCCGGCAGCCGGGTCGCCGCCGCCAGCGCCGCCGCAATGCCGGGCGCCGCCGCGAGGATGGGACCGCCCGCCGCAGCCCCGCGCGGCAGGAAGGCGTTCATCGCGGCACCAGCCTCGGCCAGGATCGACAAGGCGGCGGCGCAGTCCCACAGGTTGATGTGCAGCTCGGCATAGCCGTCCATGCGCCCGGCCGCGACATCGGCCAGCCCGAGCGCGCCCGACCCGCCCGACCGCAGCATGACCCCGGCCGCCAGCACGCGGTCGCACAGCGCCAGGAAATCGGGGCGGGGCACGCGTGGGGACCACCCGGCCTCGATGATCGCGCGGTCCAGGCTGGACGTCGCGGCCGCGTGTATGCGCACGCCATTCAGGGTCGCGCCCTGGCCCTGGCAGGCCGCAAAGGTCTCGGACAGCGCAGGCGCCGCGAGGACGCCGAGCAGCGCCGCGTCGCCCTCGATCAGCCCGATCGAGACGCACCAGCGATTGGCGCCCCGGGCATAATTGCTGGTCCCGTCGATCGGATCGACGACCCAGCGCAGGCTACCCTCGCGGGTGCTGCCGGCCTCCTCGCCCTGGAAACCGTCTGCCGGGAATGCCTCGGCGAGGCTGTCCGAGATCAAGCGCTCGACGGCGCCGTCGGCCTCCGTCAGCCAGTCCTGCCGGGCCTTGAGCGTCGCCTGCGCCGCGCCGGGCGGTGGGCGCATGCGCATCGCGAGCGCGCCGGCCCGCTCGGCCACAGCCTGCGCAACGGCGAACCGGCGGTCGAGTGCCGTCATGGCCGCAAGCGTGCCAACAGGCTTGACACCGGAACGGGGAGCG
Source organism: uncultured Acetobacteraceae bacterium (assembly GCA_964244305.1). Taxonomy (GTDB): domain Bacteria; phylum Pseudomonadota; class Alphaproteobacteria; order Acetobacterales; family Acetobacteraceae; genus CAHJXG01. Next base: position 5,550 of record CAXTJW010000008.1, on the reverse strand, counting down.
GTTGGATGGGCGGCATGATGCGCATGGTCGTCCTCCTCAGCGTGCTGGCCGTTGCGGGCTGTTCCAGCTACGAACCGCGGGTGGAGACGGACCGGACCGCACCGAAATACCAGGCCGACCTTGCTGCCTGCCAAGAGAGTTCGGTCGACGCGGTCAACAAGCGCAACGCCAAGCACGGCCTGGACTGGTTCAGCTCGCCGGTTCGGCGGCCATTCCAAATACGCGAGGCAATCCGCTCCTGCGTCAAGTCCAAAGGCTACGCCGTCACCGGATAGCGTGCGGCGGCGACGTCGTGCCCCGATGGCTGCCAGCCTGCAAAGGGAACCGCCATAGGTCCCACCGCCGCCATGATCCCGCCGGTCATCACTCGCTATTGTCCAACACGCGGTTGACGAGGTGTTACGCACATCTCTCCTAATCGGCTCTGAAGCAAAGCCATCGAAGGAGAATGAGTTTGAGCGTGACAAGTGGCTGAGATGCAGGACGAAGCGGGGACCCAGGGCATGGCCGGCCGGCCCGATCATGGACTGGCGCCATCGCTCTCCAGCCTCAAAGTCCTCAGTCTGGACACGGCGCGCGTCGGCGCCGGGCTGGTGCGGCTCGACGGCGGCACCGATCCATTCGCAGCCGCCGTGCGCGCATCGAGCATACCGACGGTGATTGCCGACGTTCGCCTGCCCGACCGCCCGCTGGTGTTCGTCAACGATGCGTTCTGCCGGCTGACGGGCTACGAGCGCGAGGAGGTCATCGGCCGCAACTGCCGCTTCCTGCAGGGGCCGACGACCGACCCGGCCGCCATCGCGCATGTCCGCGCGGCGGTCGCGGCGGCCAAGCCGCTCGAAATCGACCTCCGGAACCACCGTAAGAGCGGCGAGCCGTTCTGGAACCGGCTGATACTGACGCCGGTTCGGGACACTGCCGGGGCGTTGGCATACTACCTCGCCAGCCAAGTCGACGTGACGCTCGAACGCGAACAGCTGGCCGGGCTGGAAAACCGTAACGCGGCGCTGGTGGCCGAGCTCGCAGACCGCCTGCGCGCCCAGCAGGCAAGCGAGGCGCGGCTGCGCTTTGCAACGCACGCCGGACGGCTCGGCATCTTCGAGCTGGAGCTGCGGACCTATGACCTGACGGCCTCGGCGATGTTCAAGCAGACGTTCGGGCGCGATCCGGCCGCATCATTCGACTATGCGGAACTGTTCGCGGCGGTGCATCCGGACGATCGCGGGCGCGTGGTGGAAGCGGCCCAGCACTCCATCGCCACCGGGGAGGAATACAACATACAGTATCGCGTCGTCCAACCCGGCGGCGGCATCGGCTGGGTGGAAATGCGCGCGCAGATCGTGCGGGCGCTGGACGGCACGCCACTCCGCATGGCCGGCGTTTCGCTCGAAATCACCGAGCGCCGGCTGACGGAGGAGCGGCTGCGCGAGAGCGAGGCCCGCTTCCGCGACCTGGCCGACAACATCAGCCAGCTCACCTGGATGGCGGAGCCGAACGGCACGATCTTCTGGTATAACCAGCGCTGGTGCGAATACACCGGCGTGACCGTCGAGCACATGCGCGGCGAGGGCTGGGTCGACGTGCAGCATCCCGACCACATCGAGCACGTGACCGCCCGGTTCCACAGCGCGATCGCGGCGGGCCTGCCGTGGGAGGATACCTTCCCGCTCCGCAGCCGCGACGGGGACTACCGCTGGTTCCTCAGCCGGGCCCAGCCGATCCGGGACGCCGGCGGGCGTATCCTGCGCTGGTTCGGCACCAACACCGACATCACCGAGCAGCGCGAGGCGGAGGCGTTGCTGGAGGCGCGGGTGGCCGAGCGTACAGCGGCGCTGACGCAGGCGATCGGCGCGCTGCACGACGAGGTGCTGGAGCGCGAGCAGGCCGAGGAGAAGCTGCGGCAGGCGCAGAAGATGGAGGCGGTGGGCCAGCTGACCGGCGGTATCGCGCATGATTTCAACAACATGCTGCAGGCGATCGGCGGCAGCCTGGAGCTGATGCGGCGCCGGGTGGAGCAGGGGCGGTCGGAGGAGGTCGCACGCTTCGTCGATGCGGCGGCGCAGGTCGTCGGCCGGGCGACGGGGCTCACGCACCGGCTGCTGGCGTTCGCCCGCCGGCAGACGCTGCAGCCGAAGCCCATCAACCTCGACGAGCTCATCAAGGGCGTCGCCGACCTGATCCGGCGCACGGTCGGCCCTTCCATCGCCACCGAGCTGCGTCTGCATGACGGCAGTTGGCCGGTGCTGTGCGACGGCAACCAGCTGGAAAGCGCGTTGCTGAACCTCGCCATCAACGCCCGCGACGCAATGCCGGCGGGCGGCACGCTCATTATCACCACCGTCATGGTGAAGCTCGGCACAGCGGACGTGGCCGAGCATGAGGGGGCAGCACCCGGCGACTATGTCGAGATCTCCGTCGCGGACACCGGTGCCGGCATGGACGAGGTGATCCGCGCGCGCGCCTTCGAGCCATTCTTCACCACCAAGCCCCTGGGTGAGGGGACAGGGCTGGGCCTGTCCCAGCTTTATGGCTTCGTACGGCAGACCGGCGGCCTGGTGCGGCTCGAGAGCGCACTGGGCCGGGGCACGACGGTGCGGCTGTATCTGCCCCGTCATACCGGGACGGCCGATGCCAGCGATGCCGAAGGCTCCGGCGCCCCAGCGATGCCCGGCGTGGCTGGCGGGATCGGCGGGATCGTCCTGGTCGTCGAGGACGAGGAAGCCGTCCGTGCGATCGTGGCCGAGTCGCTGCGCGAGCTGGGCTGCCGCGTGCTGGAGGCCAGCGACGGTTCGGCCGGGCTGCGCATGCTGCAGTCGCATGAGCGCGTGGATGCGCTGGTCACCGATGTCGGCCTGCCCGGGCTGAACGGGCGGCAGCTCGCCGACGCCGCGCAGGAGCGCTGGCCGGGCCTGCCGGTGCTGCTCATCACCGGCTATGCCGGCGGCGCGATCGAGGAGGCGCTACCGGCCGGCATGGAGGTGATCTGCAAGCCATTCGCGCTGGATGCGCTCGCGTCGCGGGTCCGGGCCATGGTCGCCGCCCGGCCGGCCGGTGACGCCGGCACATGAACTTCATCCACCGAGACTGATCAGCGGAAAACTCGGCGCTCCCGCCGGTCTGCGGTCCAGGACCCATGACGGAGCGGCATGATGGGCGGCGCGCGCGTCCATACGGCCACCATGGTTCTGGCAGGCGAAGCAATGCTGCCTCTCTCCGGTCACGCGGCTGCGCCAAAATCGCACAAGGACGATTGCCCGCCGGCATAAGTACCGGTTAATCATCACTTTCCGCAGCAAAACTAATAAACGTTGATCCATTGACGTGACGAAGTGTCGTCAGATCACATTGTTAATGTTTTCGGTTCAATGATCATTTCGATCAATGAGATACGCTTGGCATGATCCCCATCGGTCGGTTTGTAAGAAATACTTTCATCATTCGATCGTACTATGCCGTGACAAGGTTCGCTTCCATGCGCGATAAGGCGCCTGAACAAGATCAAGAGAAAGCCGTATGCTCGAACCCCTTCCACAGAACGCGACGGTCCGTGCCGGCCGGACCTTCGTCGCCCTGCGGAAATCGGGCCGCGTCTCCCACGGGCGGCAACCGGTGTTCCATGCCGTCACTCCACACTGCCGAATGTCGCTATGCGCCGACGAGCCAGGACCCGGCTCGTTCTGGGCTGAACCGCCGGCCGAGCGCGTCACCTGCGCAGCTTGTCTGCGACGGCTGACCCGGCTTCGGCCGCGGGAGTAGCGGACTCCAGGCTGATCCGCTCACCAGGCCGGGCGTGCACCAGCCCGTGCATGAACGCCAGCTTGCGTATGGCATCCGACGAGAGGATGAACGGATACAGGTCGCCCAGGCCCATGCTGCGGTTCATCTGGTTCATCGCGTAGGTCAGCGGCAGCCAGACCGCGATCAGGCGGTAGAAGTCCGTTTCTTGATATGGATCGAGGCGGACCTGCACATGCAGGTCCGGGTCCGGCGTCGCGGTGGGATGCACCTCCAGGCCGAACGCGCTGGCGGTCTCGATGCTGTCGACGATGTGCAAGTAATGCGCCCAGGTCTCGGCGAAGTCCTCCCACGCATGGGTCGTCGCATAGGTGCTGACGAAGTGCTCCTGCCAGTCGGCGGGCGCGCCCTCCTTGTAGTGGCGTTTCAGCGCCTCGTTGTAATCCTCCTCGTCGTCGCCGAACAGCGCCCGGCACTCCGCCAAATGGCCGCCGTCGCGCACCAGGCGGTCCCAGTAGTAGTGCCCGACCTCGTGCCTGAAGTGCCCCAATAGGGTGCGGTAGGGTTCGCCCATGGCTTTGCGCCGGGTCTCGCGCTCGGCGTCGTCGGCCTCCTTGAGCGCGAGCGTGATCAGGCCGTCGTCATGTCCGGTCAGCACCTTGGCGCCGCTCGGCTCCGGCGGGTCGGCGAGGAAGTCGAACGCGAGCCCGGCCACCGCGTCGTCGGCCCGGTTCGGCAACGGCAGATGCAGCCGAAGCAGCGTGTAGATCAGCCGGTGCTTGGCCAGCTCCATCTTGCGCCAGTCCTGCAGCTTGCTCTCGTCCGATAGGTCCGGGACCGTTCGGTTGTGGCGGCACGCCTGGCAGAAGCGCTCGGGCGAGCCGCCGGGCACGAGCCAGTTGCAGGCGTCGCGCGCGGCATTGTCGCAGAACCGCTTGGAGGATTCCGGCGCCGCGAGGGGCTGCCACAATGCCTCTCCCGCCGGCTCCAGCGCGCTGAGCTCCATCAGGCTGGGGATAAACCCTAACCGGTGCTTGCAGCGGACGCATGCGGTGTTCTCGAAATAGAGCCGCTGTCCGCAGTGCTGGCAGCCGAAGAGCTTCATTGGGGTGCGTCCGTGGTGAGTGGCCGTTGAAAGATCGCCGCCGCGCCAGGGTTCCAAGTGGTTGCGCTCACAAACCGCGGGTGGCACGCTTCGGATTGATCCGCCCGTGCGGCACGTTGTGCCGAGCAAGAATGCGGCCAAGAGGAGACGATCATGCGACTTCCCGTCCTAACGACGTGTTTGCGACCCTGCCTGGCAGGCTTCCTGGTCATAGCGGCGCTGGGGACCGCGGCTGCGCAGACCCGCATGCCGGAGCTGGCGCCGGGCCAGATGTCGCCGGAGCAGAAGTCGATGTACGACGCGATCATCAATGGGCCGCGGCACTCGCTCGAGGGGCCGTTCAACATGTGGCTGCGCAGCCCGGACCTCGGCAACCGGCTGCAGCGGGTGGGCGAGTACCTCCGGTTCGGCACCACGATCCCGCATAATCTCAACGAGTTCGCGATCCTGATCACGGCGGTGGAGTGGAAGGCGGGGTTCGAGTGGTTCGCGCATTACCCGTTGGCGATCAAGGCCGGGCTTGAACCCGCGGTCGCCAGGGACCTGCAGGAGGGCCGCCGCCCGGCGAACATGACGGCCGACGAGGCGTTGGTCTACGACTTCGCCACTCAGTTGCAGCGGCAGAAACAGGCCAGCGACGCGGTGTATGCCGGTGCGGTGAAGCGCTTTGGCGAGCAGGGCGTGACCGAGCTGGTGGCGCTGATCGGCTA
>CAXTJW010000007.1:0-27580 GCA_964244305.1 uncultured Acetobacteraceae bacterium | reverse complement strand
GATCGTGACCCGGTCGCGCAAGGTCGCCAAGCAGCTGGCCGGCGGCGTCGGGCATTTGCTGAAGAAGAACAAGGTCGCCGTGTTCGACGGGCTGGGGAAGCTCGCGGGAAAGCATACCCTGTCCGTCACCAAGGACGGCAAGGACGTCGTGACCCTGACCGCGCCGCATATCATTCTGGCGACCGGCGCGCGCGCCCGGCAACTGCCGGGTCTGGAGGGTGACGGCAAGCTGATCTGGACTTATCGCGAGGCGATGGTGCCGCCCGCCATGCCGAAGTCGCTGCTGGTGATCGGCTCCGGCGCAATCGGCATCGAGTTCGCGAGCTTCTACCGCAACATGGGCGCTGAAGTGACGGTGATCGAGATGCTCGACCGCATCCTGCCGGTCGAGGACGAGGAGATCAGCGCGTTCGCCCGCAAGTCGTTCGAGAAGCAGGGGATCAAGATCATAACCTCGGCCAAGACGACGAAGGTGCAGAAGAACGGCGACAGCGTGACGGCCACGATCGAGGCCGATGGCAAAACGCAGGAGATCACCGTGGACCGGGTCATCTCCGCGGTGGGGATCGTTGGCAACGTCGAGGACCTCGGCCTCGAAGGCACCGGCGTCAAGGTCGAGCGCAGCCATATCCTGATCGACGAATACTGCCGCACCGGCGAGCCCGGCGTGTATGCGATCGGCGATGTGACGGGCGCGCCGTGGCTCGCGCACAAGGCGAGCCATGAGGGCGTGATCTGCGTCGAGAGCATCGCCCGGCAAAACGACGTGAAGCCGCTCGACATCGGCAACATCCCCGGCTGCACCTACAGCCGGCCGCAGATCGCCTCCGTCGGCATGACCGAGGCGCGGGCCAAGGCGGCTGGGCACGACGTGCGGGTGGGCCGCTTCCCGTTCATCGCCAACGGCAAGGCGATCTCGATGGGCGAGCCGGAAGGCATGGTCAAGGTCGTGTTCGACTCGAAATCGGGCGAACTGCTGGGCGCGCACATGATCGGGGCGGAGGTCACGGAGATGATCCAGGGCTATGCGGTGGCGCGGACGCTGGAGACGACCGAGGTCGAGCTGATGCATACCGTATTCCCGCACCCGACCGTTAGCGAGACGATGCACGAGGCGGTGCTCGACGCGTATGGCCGGGCGATCCACTTTTGATGCTTTGCTTGACGGGCGGGCGGCTCCGATCCACTTGAATACCCAGGCTTCTGGACCGGAGTGCATATGGCGTCGCGTATTGTAGTCGATCATCGGTTGGAGACGACCGCCCCGCGCGTGCTGCCCCGGCACCCCGAGAAGGCGAACCGTCCGGATAACCCGATCCAGCGCAAGCCGGACTGGATCCGTGTAAAGGCGCCCAACCATCCGATCTATCACGAGACCCGGGCGCTGATGCGTGAGAACCGGCTGGTGACGGTGTGCGAAGAGGCGGCCTGCCCGAACATCGGCGAGTGCTGGTCGCAGCGCCACGCCACCATGATGATCATGGGCGACACCTGCACCCGCGCCTGCAGCTTCTGCAACGTGCGAACCGGGCAGCCGGATGCGCTGGATGCGGACGAGCCGCGCCGGGTGGCGGAAGCGGTGGCGAAGCTCGGGCTGCGGCATGTGGTCATCACGTCGGTGGACCGCGACGACCTGCGCGACGGCGGTGCGGCGCATTTCGCGGCGGTGATCCGGGCGCTGCGCGACGCGGCGCCGGGCACGACGATCGAGGTGCTGACCCCCGACTTCCTGCGCAAGCCCGGCGGACTCGAGGTCGTCGCGGAGGCGCGGCCGGACGTGTTCAACCATAATCTGGAGACGGTGCCGCGGCTCTATACGACGATCCGGCCCGGCGCGCGGTACTACCAGTCGCTGCGGCTGCTCGACCGGGTGAAGATGGTCGATCCGACGATCTTCACCAAATCCGGGCTGATGCTCGGGTTGGGCGAGCAGCGCGCCGAAGTGATGCAGGTCATGGACGACCTGCGCGTCGCCGATGTCGACTTTTTGACCCTGGGGCAGTATTTGCAGCCGACGGTGAAGCACGCGGCGGTCGACCGCTTCGTGCCGCCGGACGAGTTTGCTGAGTATGCCGCCATAGCACGGTCGAAGGGGTTCTTGATGGTCAGCGCGACGCCGCTCACCCGCAGTTCGTATCACGCGGACGCCGATTTCGAGCAGCTTCGCGCCGCGCGTGCCCGGCAGCTCGCGTTGGTCGCCGTCTAGAATGCCCACGCATGCCGAACACAAGGTGCTGCCCTATAGTCCGGAGCAGATGTTCGATCTGGTGGCGGATGTCGGGAAGTATCCGACATTCCTGCCCTGGTGCGCCGGCGCACGGGTCAAGTCGCATACCGATACGCAGCTCGTCGCCGATCTCACCATCGGGTTCGGGCCATTCCGCGAAAGCTTCACGAGCCGGGTGCAGCTCGACCGGCCGCATCAGGTGCAGGTGAAGTATGAGAACGGGCCGTTCCGATATTTGAACAACCAATGGACGTTCGAGCCGCACCCGAAGGGGTGCAACGTCAAGTTCTATGTCGACTTCGAGTTCAAGAGCCGCATGCTGCAGGCGGCGATCGGCGTTGTGTTCAACAACGCCGTGAAGCTGATGGTGAACGCGTTCCTAAAGCGCGCGCGCGATGTCTATGGCGCGCCGGCGGCGACGATGGGGGTCACGCCTTCTGCCGCAATGCCAGCGAAAACCTGAATGGATACAATGCGATGACCTATGCTCCGGCACGGTTCGACACGGCGATCCCGGTGCGCGTCAACCTGTATTCGGACACGCAGACCAAGCCGAGCCTGGCGATGAAGCAGGCGATGATGGAGGCGGAGGTCGGCGACGAGCAGCACGGCGCCGACCCGACGGTGTGGGCCTTGTGCGACCGGATGGCGGCGTTGCTGGGCAAGGAGGCGGCGATGTTCCTGCCGTCGGGGACCATGTGCAACGAGGTCGCGATCCTGACGCAGTGTCGGGCGGGCGACGAGATATTGGCGCATCATACCACCCATATCGCGACGGCTGAGGGTGGGGCGCCTTGGGCCTTGGCGGGCGTACAGGTCGCGCCGCTTGGGGGTGACAACGGGATATTCACTGCCGAGACGCTGGCTGCGGCGGTCCGCCCGGTGTCGCGCTATTCCCCGGCGCAGCGCATGGTCGAGGTCGAGCAGACCGCCAACCTTGGCGGCGGCGCGGTTTGGCCGTTGGACACGCTGAATGCCGTGGCCGAGGTTGCGCACGCGCACGGCATGGTCACCCACATGGACGGCGCGCGATTGATGAACGCCGTGGTCGCTGCGGGTGTTCCTGCGGCGGAGATGGCGGCGGGGTATGACACGGTGTGGCTCGATTTCACCAAGGGGCTCGGCGCGCCGTTGGGGGCGGTGCTGGCGGGATCGGCGGAGTTCATCGACGCGGCGTGGCGCTGGAAGCAGCGGCTGGGCGGTTCGATGCGACAGGGCGGGCTGTGTGCGGCGGCGTGCCTGTATGCGCTGGACCATAACATCGACCGGCTGGCCGACGACCATGACAATGCGCGCGTGCTGGCCCGCAGCCTGGCGCAAATTCCGGGGTTGGCGGTGGAACAACCGGCGACGAACCTGGTGTTTTTCGACACGAAAGCGGCCGGGCTGACGGCGGATGAGCTTGCGGCTCGGGTGCGTGGCGCGGGGGTGCTGATCTCGGTGATGGGCAAGTACCGGGCGCGCGCCTGCACCCATCTCGACGTGACGACGGCGCATGTGGAGGAGGCTGCTTCGGCGATCCGGAATGCGGCGCTGGCGTAATACTACCGCGCTCGTACTGCCGCCTCCAACATTCCCAAGGCGTGCGCCACCGTCGCCTGGCGCACTGCGGCGCGGTCTCCGGGGAAGATTTTGCGTTCCGTGACTCCCGCACCACCGCGGACGCCCATGCCGAACCACACGGTTCCTACTGGTTTGCTCGCGGACCCGCCGCCGGGTCCGGCGACTCCGGTTACTGCGATCGTCAGCGCCGCCTTCGAACGCTGCAGCGCGCCTTCAGCCATGCTGGCGGCGACCGGCTCGCTTACTGCGCCGTTCGCCTCGATCAACGCGGGCGGCACGCCGAGCATTTCGGATTTCGCACTGTTCGAATAGGTGACGAAGCCGCGGTCCACCACGTCCGATGATCCGGCGATCTCGGTAAGCACGGCGGTGATCAATCCGCCCGTGCAACTCTCCGCGGTCGCCAGCATCAAGCCGCGTTTCCTGCATTCCGCAAGCAAGGTCGTCGCGGCGTCCAGCAATATTGGGTCGAACATGCGCGTGGCCCTCCGTATCAGAAGGATACTACATGGCGCGCGGCATATAGCGCCAACGCGACGCCGACGCCCGCCAGGATATCGTCGGCCATGATGCCGAACCCTCCTGGCTGGCGGTCCGCCCAGCCGACCGGCCCCGGTTTCCAGATGTCGAGCACGCGGAACCCGATGAACGCCGCAACAAGGCCGCCCATCGAGACGCCGGCGAGGCCCAGCAACGCGATCCACTGGCCGGCGACCTCGTCGATCACCACCCAGCCGGGGTCGGCCTCCGGATCGGTCACCGCGCGCGGGATGGCCAGGAACCCCGCTGCGATCGCGACCGCGACGCCGAGGGGCAACAGCCAAACCGGCCCCAGCATCAACCCGGCGCCCAGCAACAGCGCCACCGCCGACGCCGCCGTGCCCGACGCGACCGGAAAGAAACCCACCCCAAGGAAGCTGGCGACCAAACGGCTCATCCGCCCCACCGCGCCAACGGATGCGGCAATGCGCTGCCGAGGCGGGCGCGGTAGATCACTACGTTTTCAATGACACGCTGCACATAGTTGCGGGTCTCGTTGAACGGGATCAGCTCGATCCAGTCAACCATGTCGACCGCTCCGGCCAGCGGATCGCCATAGCCCGCAATCCAGTCCTGCACCCGGTTCGGCCCGGCGTTGTAGGCCGCCGCCGCCAACGGCAGCGCACCGCCGAACTGGTCGAGCAAGCCCTGCAGATAGGCCGTGCCAAGCCGCATGTTGTAGCCGGCGTCGGTGGTCAGCGCAGGGATGCTGACCGGCTCGTTCAACCGGCGCGCGACGCTCGCGGCGGTCGCCGGCATCAGCTGCATTAGCCCGCGGGCGCCGGCTGGGCTGCCCGCCTCGACATCGAAGCTGCTTTCCTGCCGGATGAGCCCGAGCGCCACTGCCGCTTCGACCGGACCGACGATCGGCTCCACGCCGGCGGGCCATCCGGCGCCGGGCAGCATCAGGCCATCCCGTCCGGCCCGGCGGGCGATCGCCACCGCCTGATCCGGCATTCCGAGCCCGAGCGCCATCCGCGCCGCCATCGCCCGCCCGGCGTCGCCCGATGCGGTCTCGCCAAGGCGCTGGAGGAACGCCCGTGCCCGGCGCGGCTCCCCCCATGCGGCCAGCCAAACGGCGGCCCGCGCCAGCTCGTCGGAGACGAAGGCCGTCGCCTGCGCCGTGTCCCAAGCCGGGTCGTGCATGGCCAGGATGCGGGCCGCAAGCGCCGCGTCGTCGCCCAGGGCGCGGGCGGCGAGTTGCCCGTAGAAGGTCGTCGGCCATTTGGCGGCCTCGGCATAGGCGGCCAGCGCGCCCGCGGCATCGCCCTGCGCCGCCAGCGCCCGGGCGATCCAGTAATATGCCCGACCCTGTGTGATCGCCGCCGGGGACAGGCGCGCGAGCGTCTGGAAGTGCTGGGCGGCCACGGCTGGTCGGTCGAGCCGGCGCAGCGCGATCCAGCCGGACAGGAACTCCGCATCGATCGCGGCCTCGCCGGCCTGGCGGTGGCCGCTTGCCAGCAGATACGCCGCCGCGGCATCCCCGGCGCGCAGCATGCGGCGGGCCAGCAGGTTGCGCTCGTCCCAGAATGCCCGCTGACGCTCGGCCGGAGCGGCGGCCTCCGCCCCGGCGCCACGGTCGGTCCACACGGTCAGCGCAGCATGGTCCTGACCGGCACGGCGATACCATTTTGCCAGATCAAGGGTCAGGGCCGGGTCGGCGCGGCCCTTGAGCGCAATGGCCAGCGCGGCGGCCGACGGATCGTCGCGCCGCAACGCCAGCCTGGCTTCGGACGCGGGGCGGTCGGCAGGATTGACCCGCACGGCCTGGCGCGCGGCCGGGCTGCCGGGCAGGCCGGAGTCGGTCCAGGCCAAGCGGTCGAACCGCCGCCACTGGTCATCCGCGGTCAGCACCCGGCCCCAAGCACGGATGAATGCGAGCTCCCCCGCCGGTTCGACGCCGCCGACCCAAGCCGCCCGCGCGTCCTGCTCGGCCTCGGCTACGCGCCCGGCACGGCCGGCAGCCTCGGCGCAGCGCAAAAAGATGCCGGGAGGGACCGGCGGCCGCTGGCAGCGGTCGAGCAGCGCCGTGTCGTCGCCATCGGCTGCCAGCGCTTCGTCGAGGCGCCGGGCCAGCAACGGCTGCTGCGGCCAGGACGGGTTGTCCGCGATGAACGACGCGATCCCGGCAGCATGCGCGGCACCCGGGGTCAGCAGGCGGAAATACAGCACGAGCTTGCTTGCCATGGGATCGGGCAGGATAGCGGCAAGCGTTTCGGCATCCGCCCAACGCTCCGCCCGGACCGCGGCAAACATGTCCTGCGCCGTCGTGGCGGCGCGGGCGGCAGGCGACGCCAGCAGCGGACCCAACAGGAACAGGACGACTACGCAGCGCATGGAACGTAATAAGGCCGCGCGGCCTTGCGGTGCACCCCCCATATGCCTAGGCTTACTGTCCCGTTGTGCCCGAGGCTCCGTATGTCCATTCCCCTGTTCCAGGGTTCCTTCGTCGCCCTGATTACGCCGATGCGCCCCGACGGCACGCTCGACGAGGCCGCGTTCAGCGCGTTTGTGGACTGGCAGATCCAGCAGGGCACCAACGGCATCGTTCCCGTGGGTACGACCGGGGAAAGCCCAACCCTCAGTCATGACGAGCACCGCCGCGTGGTCGAGATCGCGGTCGAGGTCGCTGCCGGACGGGTGCCGGTGCTGGCGGGCGCCGGGTCGAACAGCACGGCGGAGGCGATCGAGCTGACCCGGCACGCCAAGGAAGCCGGCGCCGACGCCGCCCTGATCGTGACGCCGTATTACAACAAGCCGACGCAGCAGGGCATGATCCTGCACTACACCGCCATCGCCGACGCTGTGGACCTGCCGATCGTCATCTACAACATCCCCTCCCGCAGCGTGGTCGACATGAGCGTCGAGACCATGGCGCATTTGGCGCGGCACCGAAACATCGTCGGCGTGAAGGACTCGACGGCCAACCTGGCGCGGCCGCTGCATACCCGACGCGCCTGCGGGGCCGGGTTCGTGCAGATGTCGGGCGAGGACCACACCGCGCTGGCGTTCAAGGCGGCGGGTGGCCATGGCTGCATCAGCGTCACGGCCAATCTCGCGCCGCGCCTGTGCAGCGAGATGCACCGTGCCTGGCAGGATGGCGAGACGGGGAAGGCGATGGATATCCAGGACCGGCTGCTCGCTCTGCACGACGCGCTGTTCGTCGAGACCAGCCCCGGCCCGGTGAAGTATGGCGCAAGCCTGCTGGGTCATGGCGGCGAGCATTGCCGGCTGCCGCTGGCGCCGGTGTCGGACGGGACGCGGGCGCAGGTCCGGGCGGCGATGGCCGGCGCCGGGCTGTTGAACTAGGACCGAACCCCGGTGGCGGATACCAAGACCAAGAAGAAGTCGGGCCTCATTTCCCACGGCATCGCCGCGCAGAATCGGAAGGCGCGGTTCGACTACACCATCAAGCAGACGATGGAGGCCGGGCTGGTGCTGCAGGGTCCCGAGGTGAAGTCGCTGCGCCATGGCCGCGCGACCTTGACCGAGGCCTGGGCGGGGGAGCGGGACGGCGAGCTGTTCCTGTTCAACTGCTATATTCCGGAGTATCAGGCCGGCGTGCTGTCGCGGTTCGAGCCGCGGGCGCCGCGCAAGCTATTGCTGAAGCGGAAGCAGATTGGCGAGCTGATCGGCGCCGCCAACCGCGACGGGCTGACGCTGGTTCCGCTGCAGATCCATTTCAACGACCGCGGCGTGGCGAAGGTGCTGCTGGGCGTGGGCGAGGGCCGCAAGAAGCAGGACAAGCGGCAGGCGATTGCGGCGCGGGACTGGCAACGCGACAAGGCGCGGGTGATGCGGGCGAAGGGCTGACCGTTGCCGGTGCTGCGGCACCGCCCACATACTTCGCTACACGGTAGGGAACGAACAACATGGGCATTTCGCGACGGGCGGCACTGATCCATGGCGCGGCGTTGGCCGGCGCCGCCAGCCTTGCGGCCGGGCCGCCGCCCACGAACGCCTGGGCCTTCGAGTTCCCGTCGATCGACGAGGGGCTGCTCCGGCTGGCGCAGTTCCAGGGCAAGGTGCTGCTCGTGGTCAACACCGCGTCGTTCTGCGGCTATACTCCGCAATACCGCCAGCTGGAGGCGCTACAACGGCGCTTATCGCCGCAGGGGTTCTCGGTCATCGGCGTGCCCAGCCAGGACTTCGGCCAAGAGAGCGGGACCAACGGCGAGGTCAAGGCATTCTGCGAGGCGACGTTCGGCGTCGATTTCCCGATGGCGGGGCTGGGCCATGTGCGCGGCGGCGGCGCGCTGCCGTTCTACCGGTGGGTGCGCGACCAGCGACGGTGGGAGCCGCAGTGGAACTTCTACAAAGTGCTGATCGGGCGCGATGGCGCGATCATCGGCACCTACAGCTCGGACGACCTTCCGGATCAGGGACGGCTGGCGGCTGCGATCGAGGCGGCGATCAAGCAGGCCTAGACCGAGGCGGCCTCCGGCGACTCGGCGGCAACGCGCTGGAGCAGGTCGAAGACGACCTGTTCGAACATCTCCCGAGTCAGCAGCCCGGTGTTCGTGTTGTAGCGGGACACGTGGTAGCTATTGGCAAGCAGCAGCCCATCGGGCAACTGGACAATCTGGCCGTGCCGGAAGCGGGTGCGGCTTGGCGGCATGCCGCAGGCCCGCAGCACAGCCGCATGCGCCAGCACGCCAAGCGCCAGCACGCCGCGTAGGTTCGGGAGCGTCCTGAGCTCGGCGGTCAGGAATTGGTTGCAGGTGCGGACCTCGACCGGCTGCGGCAGGTTGGCTGGCGGCACGCATCGCACGGCGTTCGCGACCCGGCAGCCCTGCAGCTCCATGCCGTCATCGGGACGCGCGTCATACGTGCCGGTTGCCAGGCGGAAACGGATCAGCGTCTCATAGAGCATGATGCCGGCATGGTCGCCGGTGAACGGCCGCCCGGTCCGGTTGGCGCCCTTGACGCCCGGCGCCATGCCGACGACCAGGATCGGCGCGCCACGGTCGCCAAGGCTCGGGACTGGGCCATTGAACCAGTCGGGATGGCTGATTTGGTTGGCGCGCCGGTATTCCACCAACCTGGGGCATAACGGGCAGTCGTGCGGTGGCTGTTCGATGGGCGCAGCATCCGGGGACGCAGCATCGGCGTTGGTCGGCAATGGATGATAGTCCTACGTCGGCAGGCAGGGCAGGGAGACCCGGGCCAACATAGACGACGAAACCCTTTCGGAAAGTCTAAACTATGGCCGAAGTGATCCTGGTGGCGATCGGCGCCAATCTTCCATCCGCCGGGCGCACGCCGCTCGAGACTTGCGAATGGGCCGTCGAGCGGCTGACGCGGTTGCCGGGCCTGCGCCTGCGCGGGGTGTCGCGCTGGTTTGCGACGCGTCCGGTGCCGGAATCGGACCAGCCGTCGTTCATCAACGGCGTGGCCTTGCTGGCTGGCGCAGCCGAGCCGCATCGGCTTATGCAGGCCCTGCACGGCATCGAGCACGCCGCGGGCCGGATACGCACCATTCCGAACGCGGCCCGCACGTTGGACCTTGATCTGCTGGCGGTCGACGAGCTGGTGATTTCGACGCCGGACCTCGTGCTGCCGCATCCGCGGCTGCAGCACCGGGCGTTCGTGCTGGCACCGTTGCAGGACGTTTTGCCGGGCTGGCGGCATCCGTTGCTCGGCAAGAACGTCGAGGAGCTGCTCGCTCTGGTGGCCGATCCCGCCGTGCGCCGGCTTTAGGGCAGCCGCACTTGCCGGATGCAATGGGGCAGCTTAGATAAGAACAGTAAATGTTTTATAACGAGGTTCTAACGCATGGCTCGCGTTACTGTTGAAGACTGCGTCCAGAAGGTCCCGAACCGGTTCGAACTGGTGCTGTTGGCGGCGCAGCGTGCGCGCAACCTCAGCCGCGGCGAAGAACTGACGGTCGATCGCGACAACGACAAGAACCCGGTCGTGGCGCTGCGTGAGATTGCCGGCGAGACGGTCGAACTGCCGCGGCTGGAACAGGACCTGATCAAGTCGCTGTCCCGCTCGCCCGAGCCCGAGCCAGCGGATGAGGAGGTGCTCGACCTCATCCCGACCGACCAGAACATCTTCGGCCTGCAGGATGTCTCGGCCGAGGAGGAGGCGTCGTCGATGCCGGCCGGCGACCTGTCGCCCGACGACATCGAGGCGGCGATCGAGGCGGAGCTTGGCGGCCGTCCGCGCCGGTAGGCAAAACTCCATGCGTGGGGGATCGGGATGACCGCACGCGTCCCGTTTCCCTTGCGCGCGCCCGATGGCACGGCTTCGCCAGATGCCGGCAAGCCCGGGCGTGTCCCGGTCATCCGCCAATTCGAGCTGACCGAGAAGGTTCGCGCCTACGATCCAAAAGCGGACACGGGCATGCTCGACGCCGCCTACGTGCTGGCGGTTCAGGCGCATGGCCAGCAAACGCGCGAGAACGGCGACCCCTACATCACCCATCCGCTCGCCGTCGCGGACATCCTGGCGGGGTATCGGCTCGACACAGCCAGCATCGTGACGGCGTTGCTGCACGACGTGATCGAGGACACGCCGGTGACGCTGGCCGAACTGGACCGGCGGTTCGGCCCGGCCATCGGCGGGCTGGTGGACGGCGTCACCAAGCTGACCCGCCTGGAACTGCAGTCGGACCGCACCAAGCAGGCGGAGAATTTCCGCAAGCTCGTGCTGGCCATGAGCAAGGACATACGTGTCCTGCTGGTGAAGCTGGCCGACCGGCTGCACAACATGCGCACCCTGCATTACGTGCAGAATCCCGGGCGCCGGCTGCGGATCGCGCGCGAGACGATGGAAATCTACGCGCCGCTGGCCGAGCGCATCGGTATGGACGCGTTGAAATCCGAGCTGCAGACGCTGTCGTTCGCGCAACTGGAGCCCGAGGCGTTCGACACCATCCAGGCCCGGCTCAATTTCCTGCGCGGCCAGGGCGCCGACGTGATCGAGGAGGTTCGCGGGGAGCTGTTCCGCATCTGCGCCGACGGCGGGGCGACGCCGATCGAGATTACCGGACGGGAGAAGTCGCCATACTCGATCTGGGAGAAGATGCAGCGGCGCAACGTCGCCTTCGAGCAGTTGTCCGACATCATGGCGTTCCGCGTGGTGATGCCGTCGCGCGATCCCTGCTACATGGCGCTGGGCGCGATCCACGCGGCGTATCCGGTGATCGCCGGGCGGTTCAAGGACTACATCTCCACCCCGAAGTCGAACGGCTATCGCAGCCTGCATACGGGCGTGACCCTGCGGGAGCCGCGCAACCAGAAGATCGAGGTGCAGATACGCACCGCCGACATGCACGACGTCGCCGAGAACGGGGTTGCGGCGCATTGGCTTTATAAACAACAGGATGCGTCGTCGAGCGAGCTGCAGCGGTTCCGCTGGGTGCAGGATCTCCTGGAAATTCTCGAAAATTCCCAGGACGGGGACGAGTTCCTCGAGAACACCAAGCTCGAGCTGTATCAGGATCAGGTCTTCTGCTTCACTCCCAAGGGGCAGCTAATCGAGCTGCCGCGGGGGGCGACCAGCATCGATTTCGCCTACGCCGTGCACAGCCAGGTCGGCGATAAATGCGTCGGCGCCAAGGTGAACGGCCGGCTGATGCCGCTGCGGCACGAGCTGCAGAACGGCGACCAGGTCGAGATCATGACCGCGCGCGACGGGGTGCCGTCGCCGGCGTGGGAGCGTTTCGTCGTCACCGGGAAGGCGCGGGCCCGCATCCGGCGCTACGTGGCGCAGCAGCAACGGCAGAATTACATCGACGCCGGGCGTGCGGCCTTGACGAAGGCGTTCCGCCAAGACGGCTTGGATGGGTCGGAGAAGGTTCTGGAGGCTGGGCTGAAAGGCCTGAAGGCCGCATCGCTGGATGACCTCTATGTCGCGGTCGGCAATGGCAATGTCGGCCCAAAAGACGTTGTTCATGCAGCATATCCGGAGCTGCGGCAGACGCCTCGCGCCCCACGCATGATACCGAGCCTGCCGCCCCGCCCCGGCCGGGTTGCGGGGCGCGACGGCGGCATCCCGATCACCGGGCTGGTCACCGGCATGGCGGTTCACTACGCCGGGTGCTGCCATCCGTTGCCCGGCGACCACATCGTCGGCATCGTGACGACCGGCAAGGGCGTCACGGTCCATACCAGGGAATGCCAGACGCTCGAGAGCTTCGCGGCGACGCCGGAGCGGTTCATCGATGTCGGTTGGGAGACCCCGGCGCTCGACGGCAAAGGCAAGCCGGCCACTCATACCGGCCGCATCAGCGCCACTGCCGTGAACCAGCCCAGCACGCTGGCAAGCCTGACCAATGCGGTCTCGAAATACGATGGCGCGGTCACGAACCTCAAGATCACCAACCGGCAACAGGATTTCTTCGAGGTCGTGCTGGACGTCGAGGTGCGCGACCTCAGGCATTTGTGCAACGTGATCGCCGGGCTGCGGGCGGCGAGCGGCGTGACGCAGGTCGAGCGGGCGCGGGGCTGATTTGGAGAGGCTGACTTGATCTTGGGCCTTGGCTCCGACCTCTGTGACATCCGGCGCATCGAGACGGTGATGGCCCGGTTCGGCGACCGCTTCCTGGAGCGCGTATTCACGCCGGTGGAGCGCGCCCGCGCCCTGCGCCGGACTTCGAGCCTGCATGCACCCACCTTCGCCAAGCGCTTCGCGGCGAAGGAGGCCTGCGCGAAGGCGCTCGGCACCGGGTTTCGGCTCGGGGTGTTCCACTCGGACATGGGCGTCGTCAACCTGCCGTCCGGCCAGCCGACGATGGCCCTCACCGGCGGGGCGCGGGCACGCCTGTTGGCGATGATCCCCGCCGGTATGCAGCCGTCGGTGGCGCTGACGGTCACGGACGAGTATCCCTATGCATTCGCCCAGGTCGTCATCTCGGCAGTCGCCATACCGGCGCATGCCGTCGGTGCAGAGTCTTTGGCCGGGATTCCTTGACACGGCGCGCCTGCGTCGGCTTCATCCCGCCACCCCTGTAGACCGGATCACCTCCCTATAATGGCGAAGCAAAAACCGGGTGGCTTGATCGAAACCGTCAAGACCATCGTCTACGCGCTGCTGATCGCCGTCGTCATCCGCACCGTCGCGTTCGAGCCGTTCAACATCCCGTCCGGCTCGATGATCCCGACCCTGCTCATCGGCGATTATCTGTTCGTATCGAAATTCAGCTATGGCTACTCGCGCTACTCGATGCCGTTGGCGCCGAGCCTGTTCAGCGGACGCATCCTGGGCCGCGTGCCGGAACGTGGCGATGTCGCCGTGTTCAAGTGGCCGCGCGACAATCAGACCGACTACATCAAGCGCATCGTCGGGCTGCCCGGCGACAGAATTCAGATGCGGTCCGGCCTGCTTTATATCAACGGCACCCTCGTGCCGCGGCAGGCCGTGGGGGATTATGCCGCGGAGGAGGGTGGCTCGCGTACCATCGCCCAGCTGTATGTGGAGACGCTGCCCAACGGCCGGCAGCACGATATCCTAAAGATGTTCGAGATGGGCGGGCTGAACACGACGCCGGAGTTCAAGGTTCCGGAGGGCCACGTGTTCGCCATGGGCGACAACCGGGACAACTCCAGCGACAGCCGTGACCCGAATGGCGGCGTGGGCTTCGTGCCGATCGAAAACCTGGTGGGGCGGGCGGAATTCATCTTCTTCTCGATCGACGGCGTGGCGCCCTGGTGGGAGTTCTGGCAATGGCCGTTCGAGATCCGCTGGAACCGCCTGCTGCACGGCATCACTTGACCGGCGCGCCCGTAACCGAGCCGGACCTGGCCGCACAATATCGCGTCGCACAGGCCATCCTTGGCCATGATTTCTCGCGTCCGTCCCTGCTGCATGAGGCGTTGACCCATCGTTCGGCGGCGCATGACCGCCGCGGCCAGCATCGCCGGGGCGAACGGCGCGGGGTCGGCTCGAACGAGCGGCTGGAGTTCATCGGCGACCGCGTGCTGGCCCTGATCATCGCGCAGTGGCTGATCGAGCGCTTTCCCGACGAGCAAGAGGGCGAGCTGGGGCCACGGCACGCCCACCTGGTGTCGCGCAAGGTGCTGGCCGCGATCGCCGATGCGGCCGGGCTTGCCGACGCGCTGGCGGTCGCACCCAATGAGGCACGGGCCGGGGTGGGGCAGCTGGCCAATGTGCTGGCCGACGCGATGGAGGCGACGATCGGGGCGCTATATCTCGACGCCGGGCTGGAGGGCGCGCAGCGATTCGTGCGCGCGGCGTGGCAGCCCAGCATGGACGCGCTGGTGCTGCCGCCAAAGGATCCGAAGACCGCATTGCAGGAGCGGCTGATGGCCCGCGGCCTGCCGTTGCCGACCTATGAGCTCAGCGGCCGCAGCGGTCCCTCGCACGCCCCGGAGTTCGTGATCACGGTCGCGGCGTGCGGCGAGCTGGGCACCGGGCGCGGCAGCACCAAGCGCCTGGCGGAACGCGCGGCGGCGGCCGAGCTGCTCGAAAGATTGGCACCATGACCGAACAGCCGAACACGGCCCATACGAACACGAAGCCTTCTGAGCAGCGCTGCGGCTTCGTCGCGATCGTCGGCGCGCCGAACGCGGGCAAGTCCACGCTGCTCAACCGGCTGACCGGCGCAAAGCTGTCGATCGTCACCCCGAAGGCGCAAACGACCCGCTTCCGCGTGCTCGGCATCCTGATGCGCGGGCCGAGCCAAATTTTGCTGGTCGATACCCCAGGCATCTTCCGGCCCCGCCGCAAGCTCGACCGCGCGATGGTCAAGGCCGCCTGGACTGGCGCCGAGGACGCCGACCTCACGCTGCTGCTGGTCGACGCGAAGACCGGCGCCACCGAGGGCGTGCAGGCCATCGCCCGGCAGATCGCCGAGCGCGGCCGTCGCGTCTGGATGGTGCTGAACAAGATCGACCTGATCGCGGCCCACACCCTGCTGCCGCTGACGGCCCAACTGAGCGCGATTCTGCCGGCGGAGGAGACGTTCATGGTCAGCGCCGCGACCGGTGGCGGGCTCGACCGCCTGCTGGACGCATTGGCGGCCGGGGTGCCGGCCGGGCCGCATCTGTATCCCGACGACGACCTGACGGATTTGCCGGACCGGCTGCTGGCGGCGGAGATCGTGCGGGAGCAGATCTTCCTGCAAATTCAGGAAGAAATCCCCTACGGCACCACGGTCGAGACGGAGAACTGGCAGGAGAAGCCGGACGGGTCGGTGCGGGTCGAGGCGACGGTCTATGTCGGGCGCGCCGGGCACAAGGCGATCCTGATCGGCGCCGGTGGCAGCCGCATCAAGGAGATCGGCGCCCGCGCCCGCAAGGAGCTCACCAGCCTGCTGGAACGGCCGGTCCATCTGTTCCTGAATGTAAAGGAGCGCGCCGGCTGGGACGAGGAAGGCGCGCGGTTGCGGGCCATCGGCCTCGACGACACCGCGTAGCACGGCAGCGTGGAGTGGGAAGCGCCCGCCGTCGTGCTGGCCGCGCGCCCATACGGCGAGGGCGACGCGCTGGCGGCGGTGCTGACGGAGGCGCATGGGACCTACCGTGGCCTGGCACGGGGCGGCAGTTCCCGGACGAAGGCCTCCACATGGCAGCCCGGCAACGTCGTGCAGGCGCGCTGGGTCGCCCGGCTTGCGGACCAGCTCGGCTCGATCACCGCCGAATTGGTGCACCCCGGCGCCGCGTTGGCGATGGACGACGCGCTGTCGCTGGCGATCCTGTCGTCGGCCTGCGCCGTGGCGGAGGGGGCACTGCCGGAGCGCGAGCCGCATCCACGGGTGTTCGCCGGTCTCGTGCAGCTGATCGCCGGGCTGGCACGGGGCGCTGACGCGCTGACGGAGCTGGTGCGATGGGAGGGCGCGTTGTTGTCCGAGCTGGGCTACGGGCTCGATCTTTCGTCCTGCACGGTGTCCGGAGTCGCGTCCGGGCTGGCCTGGGTGTCGCCCAGGACGGGACGGGCGGTCGCGGACGCGGCGGCGGGCGAGTGGCGCGACCGCCTGCTGCGGCTCCCGGCATTTCTGGTGGGCGGGAACACGGCGTCGGCCGCTGATTGGCGGGACGGCCTCATGCTGACCGGTCACTTCCTGGCGCGGGACGCCTTTGGACAGCAGCACCGTCCGCTGCCTGCCGCCCGGCACATGCTGTTCGATCGCGTGGCGGCCCTGGCGGCGGCGGCTTAGTTCGCTATATGTTCCGGGAATGGAGACAGCATGCCTGACGACCTGATCGGAACCATCGCCGACACGCCGCTCGCCGACGCGCTGAGCGAGCGCTATCTGGCCTATGCGCTGAGCACGATCATGTCGCGCAGCCTGCCGGACGTGCGCGACGGGCTGAAGCCGGTGCACCGGCGGCTGATCTACGCGATGCACCAGCTGAAGCTCGACCCGGCGTCCGGCTTCAAGAAGTGCGCTCGCGTGGTCGGCGACGTCATCGGCAAGTACCATCCGCATGGCGACAGCGCGGTCTACGAGGCGCTGGTGCGGCTGGCGCAGGACTTCGCGGCGCGCTACCCGCTGATTGAGGGCCAGGGCAATTTCGGCAACATCGACGGCGATAACGCCGCCGCGATGCGATATACCGAGGCGCGGCTGACCGAGGTCGCGCAGACCCTGCTGTCCGGCATCGACGACGACGCCGTGGACTTCCGCGCGACCTATGACGGCGAGGAGCACGAGCCGCTGGTGCTGCCGGGCGGGTTTCCAAACCTGCTGGCCAACGGGGCGGCGGGCATCGCGGTCGGCATGGCGACCAGCATCCCGCCGCACAACGCCGGCGAGGTCTGCACCGCGGCGATCCACCTGATCCAGCATCCGGAGGCGACGACCGCCGAGCTGCTCGCCCATATGCCGGGGCCGGATTTTCCGACCGGCGGCACGCTGATTGAGGACTCCGGCACCATCCTGCAGGCCTACGAGACCGGGCGCGGCGGCTTCCGCACCCGCGCGCGTTGGGAGATCGAGCGCGGCAAGAATGGGCTATGGCAGGTCGTGATCACCGAAATCCCGTATCAGGTACAGAAGGCCCGGCTGGTCGAGCAGATCGCCGAGCTGCTGGAGGCGAAGAAGCTGCCGTTCCTGGGCGACGTGCGCGACGAGAGCACCGAACTGGTGCGCCTCGTGCTGGAGCCGAAGTCGCGCGGGGTGGAGCCCGAGGTGCTGATGGAGACGATGTTCCGCGCCACGGCACTCGAGAGCCGGTTTCCGCTCAACATGAACGTGCTGACGGCCGACCGCACGCCGATGGTGCTCGGCCTGCGCGGGGTGCTGCGGGCGTGGCTCGACCATCGGCACGAGGTGCTGATCCGCCGCTCCCGCCACCGGCAAGCCGCGATCGCGCGCCGGCTGGAGGTGCTGGACGGCTACCTTGCGGTGTATCTCAACCTCGACGAGGTGATCCGCATCATCCGCGAGGAGGATCATCCGAAGCCGGCGCTGATCGCCCATTTCACCCTGACGGACCTGCAGGCGGAGGCGATCCTCAACATGCGGCTCCGCTCGCTGCGGCGGTTGGAGGAGATGGAAATACGGCGCGAGCACAAGACGCTGACCAAGGAGGGACGCGAGGTCGAGACGCTGCTGCGCGACGAAGCCCGGCGCTGGCGCAAGATCGAGGTCGAACTCGTCGCCGTGCGCGAGAAGTTCGGCGAGGGCGCGCTCGGCGCACGGCGGACCGTGCTGGGGTCGGCGCCGCTCGCGATCGAGGTGGACGAGGACAGCCTGATCGAGCGCGAGCCGATCACGGTCGTGCTGTCCGACAAGGGCTGGATCCGGGCGGTGAAGGGGCATTTCGCCGACGGCACGGAGCTGAAGTTCAAGGAGGGTGACAAGTCGAGGTTCCTGGTGCCCTGCCAGACCACGGACCGGCTGTGCCTGTTTGCCAGCAACGGCCGGGCCTACACGCTGCGTGCCGGCGACCTGCCGCGCGGACGTGGCGATGGGCAGGCGATCCGGGTACTGGCCGAGATGGGCAACGACGACGACGTCGCAGCCCTGTTCGTATGGCGCGACGGCCTGCGCTATTTGGTCGCGAGCTCCGCGAGTCGTGGCTTCGTCGTCGCGGCCGCCGACCTGGTTGCCGAAAAGCGGACCGGCAAGCAGGTGCTGAACGTGAAGGTGGACGAGGCAGCGGCGCTGTGTGTGCCGGCCGCGGGCGACCATGTCGCGGTGATCGGCACCAACCGCAAGCTGCTGGTGTTCCCGCTATCGCAGGTGCCGGAGCTATCGCGCGGGTCGGGCGTGCTGCTGCAGAAGCACCGCGAGGGCAAGCTGGCGGATGCCAAGGTGTTCCGGCTGGCGGACGGGCTAACCTGGCGGCTGGGCGAGAAGACGCGAACCGAGACGGCTTTGGGGGACTGGATCGGCGCGCGCGGGCAGGCCGGGCGGATGCCGCCGAACGGATTTCCGAAGACTGGGCGGTTTAGTTAAAAGACTGGGCGGTTCAGTTAATCGCCAGCGAGCCGCGCCCCAGACATCGGCGCCGCCAACCGCAGCAGCGGGCCAACTCGTGGGGCGGTATCGATCGCCAGCACGGCATCGGCCAACTGCGCCGCACGGTCCTCACCCAGCACAGCGCCGCTCAGCGCCATGAACTTTTGCCGCAGCTCGTCCTGCGTCAGGAAGTTGCCGGGCTCGCCCTTTGGCACCCGGACGAGGCGCTGATACGTCCGGCCGCCGGCCACGATCGTCAGCTTGCCCGCCATGTTGGCCGGAAATTCGGCCTGCGCATTGGCGTCCCACTCGCAGACGATGCGCGGCAGCAGAGCGCGGATGCGGGGATCGTGCAGCAGCTCGTAGCTGTCCCAGCCCATGCCGCCGGTCACGAGGGCTGCCGCGATGACGAAAGGGCCGCTGAACTGGCCATCCACCACGTTCTGCGGATCAGCCTTCTTGGACGCGGGCTCGCCGACCAGCCGCATGCCGGCCTCCGGCAGGCCGAGCGTGACCCGCTCGATCGTGGCCGGGTCGATGGCGTGCTCGGCCCGCAGCATGAGCGCCGCGTCGATCCCGGCATGGCCATAGCGGCATGACGGATACGGCTTGACCGCCGTCTGCATCAGCTCGAACTCGGTCCCGAGGTCCACAACCGCACGAGCGGCGTTCGGTGCCGGCGCATAGGCATTCAGGAAACCGTGCGTGCCCTCGAGCGCATCGGCGGCGCCCTTGAACCCTTCCCGCGCCAGGGTCGCCGCCGCCAGTCCGGCCATACCGGACCAGCCGACCTGGAACCGCTTGGTCCAGGCGCCGTTCGCCAGGAATTGCAAACTGCCGGCGGATTGGCTGAGCGCGATGCCCAGCGCCGAGGCGATGGCGTCCGCATCGAGCCCGAACACCCGCCCGGCCGCGGCAGCCGCACCGAACACGCCGCAGGTCGCGGTGGGGTGGAAGCCGCGGGCGTAGTGCTCGCCGGCCGGCAATGCCAACGCGACGCGGCAGGCGACCTCATAACCGGCGACGATCGCCGCCAATACATCCGCGCCGGCCGCCCCGGTCATCTCACCGGCGGCAACCGCGGCCGCGATTACGGGGCAGCCCGGGTGCAGCGACCCGGCCGCGTGCGTATCGTCGAAATCGAGCGAGTGGCCCAATGCGCCATTCAGCAAAGCGGCGCCAGCGGGGGTATAGCGGGCGCAATCGCCGAATACGCCGCAGTTGCCGGCCGCCATGCCCAGGGCGCGTACGGCCGCCAGCATCGGCGCGGTGCTCTCGGCGTCGTGCCGGGCACGCACGATGTTGCCAACGAGGTCGAGCACCAGGAAGCGGGCACGCTCGACGACGACCGGCGGCAAAGCAGTAAGCGAGATGTTGGCGCTGAATACCGATAGCTCGGCCGTAATACCCATGATCGTCTCCCCCGGGTTACTTTGGCCCTATTTTGCCCCATTCCGGGTTTTGATCCAAGCACATTGCGGGCCGGGGCCGCACTGTGGCACATGTGGCTCATGGTTAACCGCCGCGTAATGATTCTGGGTGCAGCACTGCCGTTTTTCGCCCGCCCGGTGCTGGCGCAGGACGATTTCGGCGGCTTCTTGAACGGGCTCCGCGCCGAGGCCCGCCGCGCTGGCATACGCGAGGCGACGCTGCAGCAGGCCTTTGCCGGCGTGCAGCCCAATCAACACGTGATCGAGCTCGACCGCCGGCAGCCGGAGTTCACCCTCACATGGCCCGAGTATCGCGCCCGGCTGCTGCCCGATAGCCGCTTGCAGGCGGCGCAGGAGAACTATGCCCGCGAGCGCGGGCTGTTGGCGCAGATCGAGGGGCGGTTCGGGGTCGACCCGCTGATCATCATGGGCATCTGGGGCATCGAGTCGGCGTTCGGGGCGAACAAGGGCAATTACCGGCTCATCGAGGCGCTCTCGACGCTCGCGTGGGAAGGACGGCGCGCGGCATATTTCCGCACCGAGCTGATCAATGCGCTGCGCATCCTCGATCAGGGCGACGTGACGCCGGCCCGGCTCACCGGGGGCTATGCCGGCGCGATGGGACAGCCGCAGTTCATGCCGAGCTCGTATCTGCGCTATGCCGTCGATTTCGATGGCGACGGCCGGCGCGACATCTGGGACGACAAGGCCGACGTGTTCGGCTCCATCGCGAACTATCTGGCAAAAAGTGGCTGGCATCGGGGCGAGCCCTGGGCCCAGGCGGTCCGGCTGCCAGCAGGGTTCGACACGGCGGCAGCCGGACGCGACAACCGCCGCAGCCTGGGTGACTGGATGCGCGCCGGGGTGCGGCGGCGGGACGGGAGCGGGTTCGAACGGCCCGAAATGCTCGGAGCCGTCGTGGTGCCGGGCGGGGCAGGGCCCGGCGAGGGGTATATGACCTATGCCAATTTTAACGTGATACGCCGCTACAACCCGTCCGACTTCTATGCGCTTGCGGTCGGGCTGCTGGGCGAAGCGGCGGCTTGACGGGCCTTGCCGCACGACTGCCGCTGTTATTTGCACTGCTGCTGCTGAGCGGGTGCGGCCGTTTCTTCAGCCGTTCGCCGGACGCTGGCGCGCCTCCCCGCTACGTCGTCGGACCCGCCTATCAGGCCGGAGCCGTATGGTTCTATCCGCGGGAGGATTTCTTCTTGGATGCGACCGGCCTCGCGGTCACGCTATTGGGCAGGCCCGGGCCGACCGCAGATGGCGAGGCGTGGGACCCGCTCGCGATGGCCGGCGCCCATGACACGCTGCAGCTCCCGGCGATTGCCCGCGTCACCAACCTCGAAAACGGGCTGCAGGCATTGATCCGCATCAACGACCGCGGACCGGCCAGCCCCGGCCGCCTGATCGGGCTGACGCCGCACGCGGCCGACCGGCTCGGAATGGTGCGCAATGCAGCCACGCGGGTGCGCGTGCAGGTCGAGAGCGAGCCGAGCCAGGCGCTTCGCGACCTGCTGCAGGCCGGCCCGGCCGTTGTGGTGGCGAGAGCGCCTCGGGAGGGGGTGCATTCCGAAGAGCTTCCGCCGCCGCCGGGGCTCCAGCGATCGACGCTGCGCCGTATCGCGTTCGCTCCGCCCGGCGTTCCGCCTGCGACGGCAAGCCGGTATGCTCCGGCCGCCACGGCGCAGAGTAACCTGCCGGACGCCGTGATCCGGGTGCCAATTTCGCCCGGACAACTATGGCTTAGGCTCGATGAGTTCGGCCAGGCGGGCTATGCTGAGCGGCTCCGGGCCCGTCTCGCCGGGCTCGGAGTCTCCATCGAGCGTGTGCGGCAGGGACGGTCCGAGACATTCCGGGTGAGGGCAGGGCCGTTCACGGACGTAAGCCAGGCAGACGCGGCGTTGGACCGAGCAGTAAAAGCGGGAGTGACCGATGCGCATATCGTGGTTGAATAGGAAGCACGGCGTCATGCTGGACCGGCGTCATCTGCTTGCGGCCGGCGCGGCGCTGGCGGCACGGCCCGGCTCAGCACAGGCGGAGCAGCGCCGCCCAGCGCCGCACGGACGACCCCATGACGCGGTGCCGACGGGCACGCCGGCCTATACGCCGCTCGGGCCGCTCGATACCGCTGCGAAATACGCGCTTATCATGGATTTCAACACCGGCGCGACGATGCTGGACAAGGATGGCGATGCGCCGATGCCGCCGTCCTCGATGACCAAGCTGATGACGGCGTATATCATTTACGGAATGCTCAAGGCCGGGCGCCTGACGCTGACGCAGGAGCTGCCGGTCAGCGAACGGGCCTGGCGCATGCAGGGCTCGAAGATGTTCGTGCCGCTGAATGGCACGGTCAAGGTCGAGGATCTGATACGCGGCGTGATCGTGCAGTCCGGCAACGACGCGTGCATCGTGCTGGCGGAGGCAGTGGCCGGGTCGGAGGAGGCATTTGCCGAGCTGATGAACGCCAAGGCCAAGGAGGTCGGCCTGACCCGGTCCAACTTCCGCAACTGCACCGGATGGCCCGACCCGCAACAGCGAATGTCGTGCCGCGACATCGCGACCCTCGCGCGCCGGCTGATTTCGGATTTTCCGGAATACTACCATTACGATGATGAAAAATCGTTCAAATACAACAATATCGAGCAAGGCAACCGCAACCCGCTGGTGCAGAAGGGCGTGGCGGATGGGCTGAAGACCGGGCATACCGAGGAGGGCGGCTACGGTCTCGTGGCCAGCAGCATCCGTGGCGGCCGGCGCGTGGTGGTCGTGGTCAATGGCCTGACGTCGATGCACCAGCGCGCCGAGGAGAGCGAACGCTTGCTGGAGTGGAGCTTTCGCGAGTTCGAGAACGTCATGCTGTTCAAGGCCGGCGACACCGTGGAGGCGGCGAAGATCTGGCTGGGCGCCAGTCCGACGGTGCCGCTGGTTGGTGGCCAGGATTTGGTGCTCACGATGCCGCGGGAGTGGCGGAAGAGTGCGAAAATCGCCGTGGAGTACGACAATCCGGTGCCGGCGCCGATCAGCCGGGGCGATGTGCTCGGCAAACTTGTGGTTTCCGGCGAAGGCGTGCCGGCGACGGAGGTGCCGTTGCTCGCCGGCGCGGACGTGCCGCGGCTTGGATTGCCGGGCCGGGCGATCGCGGTCGTAAGCCGCTACGTCAAGGGATCCTGACGCCAGCGTGTTCATCAGCTTCGAGGGCGGGGAGGGGGCTGGGAAGTCCACCCAGGTCCGGCTGTTGGCTGCGGCGCTGACGGCCGGAGGCCACGCCGTGCTCTGCACCCGCGAGCCCGGCGGCGCGCCCAACGCGGAGGTGCTGCGTGGGCTGCTGTTGTCGCGCGCCTATGCCTGGTCGGCGTCTGCCGAGATCTACCTCCATTTCGCCGCGCGTGCCGAGCATATCGAGCGGACCATCCAGCCGGCCCTGGCCCGCGGCGAGGTCGTGATCAGCGACCGGTTCGCCGACTCGACCATGGCGTATCAGGGTTACGGCCTCGGCGCCGATCGCAGCTTGATTGCGGCGCTGTCCCGCCTGTTGCCGGTGCGGCCCGGCCTGACGATTATCCTGCAGGCCTCGCCCGGCGTGGCCGCTCAGCGGATTGCCGTTCGAAACCAAGCGCTTGACCGCTACGAGTCGATGGATGCGGACTTTCATACCCGGGTCGCAGCCGGGTTCGCGGCCATCGCCGCCGCCGAGCCGGAGCGCTGCGTCGTCATTCCGGCGGACGGCACGGCCGCGGACGTCCATGGCGCGGTGCTCGCGGCGGTCATCGGGCGGCGGGCGGACACAGCGTGACGGACCCGGCATGACGATGCTGCTGCCGCGCGAGAACCCGTTGCTGCTCGGGCATGCGGCGGCCGAGGCGGTGATCGACGACGCGATGTGCGCCGGCCGCGTCCATCACGCCTGGCTGCTGACCGGGCCGGAGGGCGTTGGCAAGGCGACGTTGGCCTATCGGTTTGCCCGGCGCTTGCTCGCGGGCCCCGGCGTGCCGGCGGCTGCGGCGAACGACCCGGCCGCCCCGGTGTTCCGGAGGGTCGCAGCGGGGACTCACGCCGACCTGCTGACGATCGAACGCGAGTGGGACGACAAGCGCAGGCGACTGCGGTCCGAGATCGTGGTGGGCAGCGCCCGCGGCGTCGCCGACTTCCTGCGCCTGACCCCGGCCGAGGGCGGCTGGCGCATCGTCGTCGTGGACGGCGCCGAGCACCTGAACCGCAATGCCGCCAATGCGCTGCTAAAGGTGTTGGAGGAGCCGCCGCCGCGCGCCGTGCTGTTGCTGGTCTGCGCGGCGCCGGGCCGTTTGCTGCCGACGATACGCAGCCGTTGCCGCCGGCTTCGCCTTGGCGAGCTCGGCACCGGCGACATGGACCGCGTGCTGGCCCAGTGCCTGCCGGAGATGAGCGCAGCGGAGCGGACGACGCTGGCGGGGCTCGCTGGCGGCGCGCCGGGCCGGGCGGTGGCGCTTGCGGATGAGCAAGGCGTCGAGATCGCAGCGGTGGTGGCGGACGTGCTGCGGGCTGCGCCGAACATTCCGGTGCCGCGCGCCTATGAGGTCGCGGACAAGCTGGCGCGGAGCGATGCCGGGTTCGCGACCTTCATGGACCTGCTGCGGGAGGCGGTCAGCGCACTGGTCCGTGACACGGTGCGCGGGCGGGCAGATGCGGGCCAGCAGCGGCTGGCGCGGCTGAAACCTCTGGCAGAATGGGGCGATCTGTGGCACGCGCTCACGCGTCTGCAGGACGATACCGAGCGGTTCAACTTGGACAAGCGGCATGCGATCGTCTCGACCCTGGATCTGCTGAACGCCCCATGACCAAGCGGTTTTACGTGACGACCCCAATCTATTACGTCAACGGCGCACCGCATATCGGCCACGCCTACACCTCGGTCGCGGCCGACGTGCTGGCCCGGTGGAAGCGCCTCGATGGCCACGACGTGTTCTTCCTGACCGGCACGGACGAGCACGGGCAAAAGGTCGAGAAGGCCGCGCAGGACGCCGGCGTGGCGCCGCAGGAGTTCGCCGACCGAATTTCCGCGCAGTTCGAGGGTTTGTCCGCGCTGATGGGCCTGTCGAACGACGACTTCATCCGCACGACGGAGGAACGGCACAAGCGCGCCTGCCAGGAGCTCTGGCGCCGGTTGCGCGCGTCGGGCGACATCTATCTCGGGCACTACGAGGGTTATTACGCGGTGCGCGACGAGGCATTCTACAGCGAGTCCGAGCTAACCACCTGGCCCGACGGCACCCTGATGGCGCCGACCGGAGCGCCGGTGGAGTGGGTGAGGGAGCCGTCCTATTTCTTCCGGCTGTCGGCCTGGCAGGACCGCCTGCTGGCGCTGTATGAGAACGAGCCGGACTTCGTCTCGCCCGCGAGCCGCCGCAGCGAGGTCATGAGCTTCGTGCGCGGCGGGCTGAACGACCTGTCTGTCAGCCGCACGAGCTTCACCTGGGGCGTGCCGGTGCCGGACGATTCGGATCACGTGATGTATGTCTGGCTCGATGCGCTGACGAACTACTTGTCGGCAGTCGGGTTTCCAGACGAGGCCGATCCGCGTTGGCCGTTCTGGCCGGCGGACGTGCATATCGTCGGCAAGGACATCATCCGGTTCCATGCGGTGTATTGGCCGGCGTTCCTGATGGCGGCCGGACTGCCGACGCCGCGCCGGGTGTTCTCGAACGGCTGGTGGACGGCGGCGGGCGAGAAGATGAGCAAGTCGCTGGGCAATGCCGTCGATGTCGTTCGGCTGGTCGAGACCTTCGGCCTCGATCCCGTGCGTTATTTCCTGCTGCGGGAGGTGCCGTTCGGCAATGACGGGGACTACAGCGATGCCGCGCTGATCCGGCGCACCAATGTCGAGCTTGCGAACGACCTCGGCAACCTGGCGCAGCGCACCCTTTCGCAAGTGGCGAAGAATTGCGGCGGGCTGCTGCCCGAGCCCGGCATTGCGACGATGCAGGACGCGGCGCTGCTCGAAGCGGCACGGGCGCTGCGTGGGCTGGTGGGGGACCGCCTGGACCGGCTCGCGTTCCACGATGCGCTGGAGGAGGTGTGGAAGGTGATCCGCGCGGCGAACGCCTATATCGACCACCAGGCGCCCTGGGCGCTGCGCAAGACCGACATGGCGCGCATGGGGAGCGTGCTGAATACGCTCGTCGAGGTGATCCGGTGCGTGGCCACGGTGCTGCAACCGTTCATGCCGGGCAGCATGGCGGCGATGCTGGACCAGGTGGGGGCGCCTCCGGAGCAGCGGGGCCTTGGCGACCTGGATGCGCCGCTTCCGCCGGGTCTGGCGTTGCCGGCACCTAAGGGCGTGTTCCCGCGTTACGTTACCGAAGGCTTGTAGGGCGCTGATGCTGATCGATTCACATTGTCATTTGGACTCGTTCATAGGTCCGGAGTTGGACGCCGTGCTGGCGCGCGCGGCCGCAGCCGGGGTAGGGGAGATGATCACGATCTCCACGCGGCTCGCCCAATCTGCGGAGCTGATTTCGCTGACCCGGCGTTCCGGCGTGTGGTGCACGGTCGGTGTCCATCCGCATAACGTCGCCGAGACGCCGGTCGCCGAGGCCGCCGCGATCGCTGAGCTGGCCGCCGACGCGCGGGTGGTTGGGATTGGCGAGTCGGGCCTCGACTATTTCTATGACAAGGCTCCGCGTGACGTGCAGCAGGCGAGCTTTCGGCAGCATATCCGGGCTGCGCGGCTGTGCGGGCTGCCTCTGGTCATCCACGCGCGCGACGCCGACGAGGACGTTGCGGCCATTTTGACCGACGAGTGGGACGCTGGCGGGCCGTTCCAGATGCTGCTGCATTGTTTCAGCTCCGGCCGCGGCTTGGCGGAGACGGCGCTGCGGCTGGGCGGCTATGTCAGCTTCTCCGGCATGCTAACGTTCCCAAAATCGGTGGAGCTGCGCGACATCGCGCGGGACGTGCCGGCGGAGCGATTGCTGGTTGAGACGGACGCGCCGTTCCTGGCCCCCGTGCCACATCGCGGGAAACGCAACGAACCCAGCTACGTCGCCGAGACCGCGCGCCGGCTCGCCGAGGTGCGCGGCCTGACGTTCGACGATTTGGCGGCGCTCACGACCCGCAATGTCCGCGCGCTGTTCGCGCGAATGGCATAACCATGCTTCACGTGACGATCCTGGGCTGCGGCGGTTCGGCGGGCGTGCCGCAGATCGGCGGCGCCGATGGCCGCGGCGATTGGGGTGCCTGCGACCCGGCCGATCCGCGCAACCGCCGCACGCGTTCGAGCATCGTGATCCAGAGCGGGACCGGCGAGCGCCTGCTGGTCGACACATCGCCGGACATGCGGACGCAATTGCTCGCCTGCGGAGTGCCGCGGGTGGATGCGATCCTGTTCACCCATGCCCATGCGGACCATGTGCTCGGGATCGACGATGTCCGTATCCTCAACCGGCTGGTCGGCCGTCCGCT
>CAXTJW010000006.1:0-28574 GCA_964244305.1 uncultured Acetobacteraceae bacterium | reverse complement strand
CCCGGTGACGCATTGGGTCCCGCTGTCGCGAGTTGATCTGCCGCCTCCCAATGCGTGCCCTCATTGCGGCGTGGATGCGCTGTCTGTGGCCGTGTGCGGCATCGGCGGTTGCCCGCTTGGGAACGACTTGTGAACGTCTCGCGTCACATCCGCTTGCAACGCCACGCGGACGGAACGTTCACCGATTGGGGGCGACATGTGACGGTCTGCGGCAAACGTGGAGACGGCCCAGCTCGCTGGTATCGTGGCGAAGCGGCAGAGGTTATGGCGTTGGTGCTCAAGCACTCATCGGCGGTCGTTGCGGATAGTGCCAGACGCTGCGCAAAGACGACCATCTCCCGTTAGTATCATTAGCTTATCAAAATAAGACTCAAGCCAGCTGTGCAATATGCTAATTGCCTGCCTGGCCCGCAATCTGAGCGAGCGTGCCAAAACCCCGATTGAGTTTGCCCAGCGATTTTGGGCTGCGCTGTGAATGCCGCTCATCACGGAGCCTGACATGATCTGCTTAAAACGCATTGGCCTTGCCGCCTGCATCGCCGCAACTGTAGTTTCCCCAGCATTTTCGAGCGGCCATCGCCACAGCCATTACGACGATATTGGCAGCACCCACTATCGCAACATCGACGGCTTGAGCGTTCACCGACCGACAAGCAAACCAGAAAAGAAATTTGGCCGGATCAGCGCCGTATGCCGAGATGGAACATACAGCTATTCGCGCCATCAACGCGGAACCTGCAATTTCCACGGTGGCGTGGCGAATTGGCGTTGAAGTCCGCCGCCTGACAGCGCCTCCCAGGCCGCCGGGAGGCGTTTTCTTTCACTGCGACCTTGCAACAAATTTTCGGCTCCCCATATAATCTACATCGCGGGTTCTGCGGCACCGCCGCTCCCGTTTCACCCATGCCATGGAACCGGAGGCCGGCATTGTTCGCAACAATCGCCGGCCTCATTCCGTCCGATACCGATTACCCGTCGCGTGTCCATGCGTTGGAAGTGAATCGGCGCATCCTCGATGGCACGTTCTACGACGTGTTGCCGTATCAGTTCCACGAGGACCAGACCGGTTCCGGCGAATACGTGCCGCTCAGCAAGCGGCGTCCGAGCGTGCGCTACAACCTATGTCGCATGGTCGTGCAGGACAGCATCTCGCTGTTGTTTGGCGAGGGCAGGTTCCCTGCGGTGGACAGCAAGGACGATGCGACCAAGGCGGCGCTTGCCGAGATCGCCGCTGAGAGCAGGCTAGGCCAGGTGATGCTTGATGCCGCGCAGCGCGGCAGCATCGGCACCGCCGCAGTCCATATGAGGGTGTTGGCGGGCCGGGTGTTCTTCGAGGTGCTCGACGTCAAGTTCCTGACGCCGGCCTATTCGCCGATGGCCCCGGACACGCTGCTGTCTGTCACCGAGCGATACAAGGTCCGCGGCGACGCGCTGGTGGGGCAGGGCTACGCGATCAAGGAAGATGAGCGCGGCGCTTGGTTCTGGTTCCAGCGCGTCTGGGATGCGCAGGCCGAGACGTGGTTCCTGCCGTGGAAGGTGTCGGAAACCGACGCCGTGCCGCAGCCGGACACATCGCGCACCACGCGGCACGGCCTTGGCTTCGTGCCGATGGTGTGGATCAGGAACCTGCCAGGTGGGGACGGCATCGACGGGGCGTGCACCTTCGGCGCGGCGGTCGATACCGCAATCGAGATTGACTACCAGCTCAGCCAGGCTGGACGCGGCTTGAAATACAGCAGCGACCCGCTGCTGCTGCTGAAAGAGCCGGCGACCGAAGGCGGGTCGATGGTTCGCAGCGCGTCCCAGGCCGTCGTCGTCTCCGAGAAGGGCGACGCGAAGCTGCTGGAGATCAACGGCACTGCGTCTAACGCGGTGATCGACTATGTGAAGTTTCTGCGGGAACTCGCGATTGAGAGCATCCACGGGAACCGCAGCAGTGCCGACAAGATCAGCGCCGCGCAGTCCGGCCGGGCGCTGGAGTTGATGCACCAGCCGCTGATCTGGCTGGCCGACCAGTTGCGCGTGTCCTACGGCGACAACGGCATCCTGCTGCTTATGGAGATGGTCGCCAAAGCATCGCATGTGCATCGCCTCACGGTGCGCGGCAAGGTGGTGCAACCGCTGCGGCACGATGGCTTGGACCTGCGGTGGAAGCCTTGGTTTGAGCCGACGCCGCACGATCAGGCGGCGCTTGCGAACACGCTGAACATCCTCCGCGGCGCCGGTCTGCTGTCCCGTGAGGCCGGCGTGATGTTGGCAGACACAATCACCAACCAGCCGGACGTGGCGCTTGAGGTGGCACGTATTCTGGCTGACGAGAAGGCGGCTCGTGAAGCTGCTGCACAACTTCCCGCGGCGCAATCGCGCCTGACGGAGATCCTGCCAGCCTGATGCTGGTGGCGTAACCCCGGCCCGGTGCCGGGACAGCAAGGACTGAACATGACCGATGCAACGACCGACCCGGTTGATCCGGCGGACGACCCTGCCAACGCCCCCGTCGAGATTGCCGACAAGCCACGTGAGCCGACGCCCTATGAGGTCCGGTTGCGCCGCGAGGCCGCCAACTTCCGTGCCCGGGCGCGCGCCGCCGAAGTTGAGCGGGACGCGGCCAAGCAGAGCGTGACGGCAGCCGAAGCCAAAGCGGCGCAGGACATTGAGGCGGCGCGCGCCGAAGCCAACACGGCAGCCGAGCAGCGTATCATCCGGGCCGAGATCAAGGCTGCGGCGTTGGCCGCCGGCATGATCGACTTGGACGGCCTCAAGCTGCTCGACCTGTCCGGCGTGAAGCTGGACGACAAGGGTGACGTGAAGCTGCCCGATGGCTTCTTCGACAAGGCTCGCCAAGCGAAGCCGTATCTGTTCGGCCTTGCCGCGACGACCAGCACCGCCAAGGAACCTCCGCCGAAAGAGCAGTCCACCGCCAAGAAGGCGGCGGACATGACCCCGGCGGAAATACGAGCCTGGAAGCAGGCGAACGGCATCCGCGCCTAACCGTTCTTCCCGGGCGTTGCCCCGGCTTGCAACGCTCGTGAGACCTTGACGGTCAAGAGCACGACCACTCCCTCAACCCACGCCGTCAAGGACCATCCCCATGGGCATCCAGAACTTTCCGACCATTCTGCAGCCGATCATCCAGCAGGGCTTCCTGGAGCACGAGTTCCAGCAGGCCCTCAAGTCGATCCTGCGCTACCGCATGGTCGCCGACCGCGAGGCGTTTGCCGTGAACATCGGCGAGACGCTGACCAAGACGCGCGCTGGCCTGCTGCCGGCCGCCACCACGCCGATTAACCCGACCGCCGCCGCGGCCACGCCGACCGGCAGCACCACCAATCTCGACAACGGACTGGTGTCGCAGCAGTGGGGTGTCGAGCAATACACCATCACGATCAACGAATACGGCGCGACGATGGATCTGAACACCGTCACGCAGCAGGTCGGGATCAAGAGCCGTTTCTTGCAGAACGCCAAGGCGCTTGGCGAGCAGGCGGCCCGCACCCTGGATGAGCTGGCCCGCAACGCGCTGTTCGGCGCCTACATGGGCGGCAACACCGCCGTGCGCGTGTCCAGCACCACCACGGCGGTGCCGGTCAACGACGTGCGTGGTTTCCTGTTCGCCGGGCAGAACAACCAGGCGGTCAGCGGCAGCAACCCGCTGAACATCGTGATCGGGGCCGGCGCCTACACCGTGACCAGCGTCGCGACGGACGGCACGAACGTGTCCACCGTCCCCGGCGGCATCTCCGGCGTGCTGACGCTTTCGGCGGCGGTCTCTGCGGGCGATGGCGCGGCTGGCAACGCGGTGCAGTCGGTGACGGCACCCGTGGTGATCCGTCCGACCGGGCGCACCACCTCGGCCAACTTGCAGGCCACGGACGTGCTGACGATGGGGATGTTCCTTGATGCCAAGGCCGCGCTCGAGGTCAACGCGGTGCCGAAGATCGACGGCTTCTACCATGCCTACCTCGATCCGAAGTCCGCGCGGCAACTGTTCGCCGATCCCGACTTCAAGCTGCTGTTTCAGGGCGCCACGGCGGAGAGCACTGAGTTCAAGAAGGGCGACATCGCCGACCCGTTTTTGGGGATGCGCTTCCTTCCGACGACGGAAGCCATCGTGCAGCCGCACCCGTCGATTGCCGGCGCCACGATCCGCCGTCCCATCGTCTGCGGCCAGGGCGCGCTGATCGAGGGCGACTTCGCCGGGCAGAGCAGCCGCGAAACCGAGACCGCGATTGCCGACGTGGTGGAGGTGGACGGCGTCACCATGGTGACACGCGAACCGCTGGACCGTTTGCAGCAGGTTGTCGCGCAGAGCTGGTATTGGATCGGCGGGTTCTGTGCGCCGACGGACCTGACCACGACGGCCGCCACGATCCCGACCGCCACCAGCGCGGCCCTGAAGCGTGCGGTGGTCCTCGAGCACGTGGGCTGACCTAAAACGGGGCGGCGTTGTAACCCGCCCCGTTGACTGCCGCATCGAAAGGCAACCGCATGGCCCGTCCCTACAACCGCCGGCCCGTTGAGGCGGCGAAGCCCGCTGAACCGGCCGTTGCCCGCGATCCGGAGCCTAAGCCTGCCCCGGTCGAGTTCTCTGAGGGTTTGGCGCCAAAACACTGTCACCTTGCCTATAACGGCACGGTGCTGACGTTCCGAGCCGGTCAGCTATTTCATGCCGACCGC
Organism: uncultured Acetobacteraceae bacterium; assembly: GCA_964244305.1. Classification (GTDB taxonomy): domain Bacteria; phylum Pseudomonadota; class Alphaproteobacteria; order Acetobacterales; family Acetobacteraceae; genus CAHJXG01. Next base: position 23,897 of record CAXTJW010000006.1, on the reverse strand, counting down.
GCGCTGCGCGATGCGCTCGACGTGGCCGGCGCTGCAATCCAGTGGGGGGACGAATGAGCCAGATCGACGGCGAAACGCTGATCCTTCCGCCGGTTCTCGTCAACGGCGCGCATTCGCCGGCAACCGCTGCAACCGTCAAGGCGGTGTCGCCTGCGAGCAGCGTTTACACGTTCACGGCGAAGTTCGCTTTCGTCTGGCGCGGTGTGCATTTGACGTTCCGCGCGGGTCATTCCGTCAGCCTGCCGACCGATCTGCGCGCGGCGCTGATTGCGGCCAGTGCGCCGATGGTTGCGGCCTGATCCATGCTGAGCGCGTCGGAACTTGTTGAGGCGCGTCGCCTGTGCGGCTATCCGGCCTTTGGCTCCGGCGCCAACGACGACAGCTTCAACCGTTACTTTGCCGAGTATCGCACGCTGGAATACCGGCTGGCGAACCTGACAGACGCCGAGCTTGCGGTGGCCCGCAAGTATTTGATGCAGCTTGCGGCGATGGAGGCGGGGATCGTCACTGCGGCCGATAATCTGGACACCGATCAGGCATCGGTGTGGAAGCGCAACCGGGATGAGGTCGCCGACCGCGAGCGGCTGTTCGACGGTTGGCGCCGCCGCCTGTGCGCCTTCCTTGGTGTGCCGCCCGGACCGGCTTTGGCAGGCAACGGCAACAGCATCCGCTTGGTGATCTAGCTGTGAATGCCGCCGGCATTCAGTCGAAAATCAACCGCGGGTCCGGCATCGCATCGCGCAAGCTGGGGCAGCCGTTTGATTGGTTCCGCGCCATTGGTGCGACCTCGCCCGTCGATCCCGCTTGCCAAATGGGCACGCTGCTGGCCTATCTCGATCCCGACTTCCTTTTTGAAGGCAAGAAGCCGAGCGGCTACAACAAGCTGCTGTGGGGCGCGCTGTTCGACCGCACGCTCACGATGCCTGGCGATTACCTGCAAGGGGATCAGGGCACGTTCTTCCTGGCGGCGCAGCAACCGCTCCTGCCGACCATGGCCGTCGAGTGCAATTCAGTGATCTCGGTGGCGCGGCCCGGCGGCATCGACCTGGCGCATGAGGACAGTTACGGCGGCCAGACTGCGGCGACCGACGTGACGCTGATGTCCGGCTGGCCTGCTTCCGTCTTGGCGGGTGGGCGCACGCAAGCGAGCCTGTCGGGCCTGCCGGGCGATGCCGTGATGAAGGGCAAAGAGTTGCTGTTTCCGGCTCCGAGCGGCGTCTTGCTGCGGGTTGGCGATCTGGTGACAACGGACGCAGGCGAGCGGCTTACCCTATCAAGCGTCGAGCTGACCGGGCTGGGGTGGCGCGCCTCTGCGGTGCTGAGCGAGGTCTGAGGTATGGCGGACATCGCGGACGTAGAGGTAGCGTTGCGCGAAGCCGTGCAGGCGGCCCGGAGCGGCATTGGCGGCACCTATCCTGTCTACCGCGGCTGGCCGGCCCCGGCCACGCTCGACGCATCCCTGGCGACCGGGAAGCCCGTCGTGACGGTTTACAGCCGCGCCGGCTTCTCCCGCACGACCACGCGGTTCCCGAACGAAGAGGTCGAGTTGGCGCGCACGACGCCGACGCTGACCGCTTCGATGGCCGGCAACGTCGTGACGTTTGGCGGCGCGGGCGGACCGGCGCAGCTGGCTGGCGTGCAGGTCGGCACGACGGCCTACAGCGTGCGGGCTGCGGGAATGCCAGCCAGCGTCGCTGCGGCTCTTGCGGCCATTGTGCCGGGCGCCACGGCATCTGGCGCGGTGCTGACAGTGCCGGGGCTGGTTTCTGCTCGGACGGGCGCGGACGGTGGCACGCTGCGACCCACGCGGCAGATGCAGCAAGGTTTTTCCGTCATCGTGTGGTCGCCGGACCCGGCGCAGCGTGACGCCATCTCCAGCGCCATCGACGCGGCGTTGTCTGACATCAGCTTCCTGTCGCTTGCCGACGGCTCGCATGGGCATCTGACCTATTCCGGCACGACCGTTACGGACAAGGCTGAGAACGCCGGCCTGTATAGGCGGGACATCAACCTATTGGTCGAATACAGCACCACCATCGCTGCGGTGCGCTCGCCCGTGCTGTTTGAGGGCCAGGCCCTGCGGCCGGGCGTCACCGTAGCGCCCGCCGTGCCAGCGACGCCTGCGGCCCCCGAGACCCCGGCGCAGGTCGCCGTTGTTGCCACCATCCGCGTCGGCGCGCTGTCGCCCTAACCCCGGCTGCGCCGGAAACGAAGGACATCTCATGGACATTCATCTGGTCGTGGTGTCGCCGTTCGGCGACTACGCCACGGGCGATTGCATCAGCGACGCGGCCGAGATCGAGCGGCACAAGGACAGCGAGCGCGTCGTGCGTATCGCCGCGCCCAGCGCCGGCGATGACGCCGCGCCGCACGCAACCGACACGCAGGAGGGCTGAGCCATGCCGATTTCGCAGTTGGGCAATATCAACACGGCCGCGCTGGTCGTCCCCGACCTGTATGTGCAGATCGTGCCGCCGCAGAACTTGGTGCTGAACGGCGTTCCGACCAACCGCATCGGCGTCGTGGGCACGGCGTCCTGGGGGCCTGTGGGCCAGCCGATTATCGTGGGCAATGCTGCGGACTACTATCGCGCGTTCGGGCCGGTCATCAATCGCCGTTACGAGATGGGCACGCAGGTCTCTACGGCTATCCAGCAAGGCGCACAGGATTTCCGATGCGTGCGCGTGTCAAGCGGCATGGATGTTGCGGCCACCGGCACGCTGGGGACGGCATCGCTGGTCCTCACGGGCCGCTACACCGGGACGCTCGGCAACACCATCGTCGCCACCATCGCTGCGGGGTCCAAGTCTGGCACCTGGCGCCTGACCATCGGGATGCCGGGGCAGCAGCCCGAGGTGTTCGACAACATCTACGGGGCCACGCCGACGGTCAACTGGCAGATTTTCGCCAGCGTCATCAACAACGGGAACGGGCCATTGCGCGGCCCATCGCAGCTTGTGGTGGCATCGCTTGGTGCGACGCCCACGACGGTGCTGGCCGCGCAGTCGATCACGCTGTCCGGCGGCACGGATGGCGAGGTCGTCAACGTTGGCCTCCTAGTCGGCAACGACACGGTGCCGCGCAAGGGCATGTATGCGCTGCGTTCGCAGGGGTGCAGCATTCTCGTGGTGGCGGACGCCGACGATCCCACCTACTGGACGGTGATTGATGGCTTCGCGCTGTCTGAGGGGATGTATGCCATTCTCGCGGGCCAGTCCGGCGACACCATCGCCAACGCGATCTCCACCAAGGCGACGGCCGGGCTGGACAGCTATGCGTCCAAGCTGATGTTCGGCGACCTCGTGTATTGGAACGATCAGGCCAATCAGGTGCTGCGCCTGGTCAGCCCGGCCGGGTTCGTGGCGGGGCGGCTCGCGAACCTCAGCCCCGAGCAGTCGAGCCTTAACAAGCCGCTGTATGGCGTGGCTGGCACGCAGAAGTCGGGTCTGCCTGGCGCGGGCTTGTCGGGCGGCTACAGCACGGCGGAGCTCTCGGCGCTGTTCCAGGCCGGCATCGACGTGATCGCCAACCCGCAGCCCGGCGGCGCTTTCTGGGGCGTGCGGGCCGGGCACAACAGCAGCAGCAACCCGGCGACGAACGGCGACAACTACACGCGGCTGACGAACTTCATCGCGGCGACCGTGAACGCCGGTATGGGTCGCTACGTCGGCCAGCTCATCAACGCCGGCATCTTCCGCCGGGCACGCGCCACGCTGATGGACTTTCTGCAAAACCTGCTCCAGCAGGGCATCCTCGGCAGCACGGATGGCAGCTTGCCGTTCTCGGTGGTGTGCGACGTGAGCAACAACCCGTTCAGCCGGACCTCGCTCGGCTATCTGCAGGCCGATGTGCAGATCAGGTATCAGGCGATCAACGAGAAGTTCATCGTGAACGTCGAAGGCGGGCAGACCGTGGTGGTCAGTCGCCAGACCCTCCCCTCCGGTCAACAGTAAGCGCAGGAGCCACGTAGATGCCCGCCGCGATCAACGACTTCAATATTGGCAAGAACTGCACGGTTGTGGTCAACCACCCGCTCGCGTCCGGCGGGCGGCTTGACCTATCTATCGTCACCGATTTCATGGCGAAGTCCAACACCAAGGACATCACCGTCGATGGCCTGGACGGGATCAACCGCACGCGCTTTCTGCCGCAGCACTGGGACATCAGCATCGGCATCGACCGGGCGTCGTCCGCACTGGACGATTTCGTGGCCGCGCTCGACAATGCCTACTTCACATCGGGCAGCGTGCCGGCCGGGACGGTCTACCAATATGTCACCGAAATGGATGGCAGCCAGAGCACTTACCAGTATGACGACGTGGTGTTCAAGGCGGACGGTTCTGGCGATTGGAAGGGCGATGGGGCCGTGAAGCAGAAGCTTGAAGGTCGATGCAGCCGCCGGCGGAGGGTGTAAGCCATGAGCGAAACATCTCCCTCCGCTCGGATCGTTTCCGCCGCAGCGCGTTCTGTCACGGTGACAGACTCTCTTGGTCGCCAGATCGAGGTCAAGCGCCTGATCGTTTCCGAACGACTGCGCTTCCTCAAGGCGGTTCCTAGCGACCTGCAAGGAAACCCGCTGTGGCTGACCAACGCGCTCGCAATTGCCAGCGTGATCGGCATGGACGGCATTCCATGCCCCATGCCTGTCGATGAGGCGTCCATTGAGCGGGCCGGCGATAAGCTTGGCGATGAGGGGCTTGAGGCGGCGAACTCGGCTCTGCTCTCGCTGAGCGTCAAGGCCCTGAGCCAAAAGGAGGCGCTTGCCGCCGCGGGGGAATAGCCCGGGACGGCGCGCTTCGTGAATGCCTTTGGCTGACGAAGAACGGCGTCCCCTTCGACGTGGCGTTCAGCTTGGACGACATTGACCGCTTGGCTTGGACGGTTGTCATGGGCGAATTTGAGGGCGGCGCCTTTGATTGGCGCGCCGGGCGGTGGAAGGAGCGCGAATGATGCCGATCAGTTTCTCTGCCTTGGAAGCGGCGGTTCACTTCGCTGCTCTTGTCGAGCGCGTGCATGAGGCCGAGCACAAGGCGCTTGAGCGCGCCGCGCGCGTCGTGGAGGCCGAGGCAAAAGCGGAAATCGGCGACTACCAGCCGGCCAAAGGGTTGTTCGCCGCATGGGCTCAACTGGCGGACAGCACCAAGGCGGATCGCGCGGCGCACGGCTTCACGCCCAACGATCCTCTGCTGCGCACGGGTAAGCTCCGCGACGGCATTGAACACACCGTTGAGATGGGCGCGCTCGGCGCGGGCGTTGCACATGTCGGTTCCAACAGCCCAGTTGCGGTGTATCAGGAACTCGGCACGTCGCGTATTCCGCCGCGGTCGTTCTTGGGTGGTGCTGCTTTCGCGAAGGAGCATGAGGTGCGCGCCATCTTGGGCGACGCTGTGATCGCGACCATTGCCGGGAAGAGGGCGATCTGACATGGCGGACGCTTACGCCATCGGCGTCTCCATCGCGCTGAACAGCAATGGCCTTGGCATCCTGTCTCAATTGGCGGGGGGATTGAAGGGACTGGACGCCGCCGCGGTCGCCGCGACCGGCAAAATGGACGCGCTCAAGACGGCGGCGCTCGGTGCGATGGGCGTGGTGGCTGGCGTAGGCATTCTGCGCGGCATGGATCACCTGATCGACAAGGGGGCGGCGCTGATCCATCAGCAAAGCCTGCTGCGCCGCCAGGGCCTCGATAACGTGCAGGTGGCTGAGGCCACGGCGCGCGCCTATGAGACCGTTCGGCAGGTTCAGGGAACGCGCGTCGAAGAGAACCTGAAGATGTTCGGCGAGCTGCGTTCGCAGGTGTCGTCGGACGCGCAAGCCTTGGCTCTGTTGCCTGATCTGGCGCGCATGGGCGTTCTCATCCAGAACGAGACCGGCAAGGCGCCTGACAAGATGGCGCAGACGATGATGCGCGTGCTGGAAATGCGCGGGCAGATTTTCGGGGCGGACGGCCATACTATCGACATGGAAAAGGTCCGCACCGAAATGGCCATGGCGTATCAGGCGATGTCCGCCAGCCACGGTCTGATCACACCGCAGACGCTGCTGAACTTCCAGCAGCAGGCCGGGCCGGCCGGCATGGCGATGTCGCCGGACGCTTACTACCGCACCATGCCGACGGCCATGCAGACTATGGGCGGCAATCGCGCGGGCACCGCGGTGGCCTCGCTGTTCGCGCAGTTCATGGGCGGCATCATGACGCAGCGCACCGCGACGGAACTGCAGAAGCTGAACCTGCTCGATCCCGCGCGCACGCACATCGGGCGCGGCGGCCAGGTTACGGTCGATGCTGGCGCTATCCGCGGCTTCGATCCAAGCAACCCATTCGCATTTTTCAACGGAACGTTCCGTGAAGCGGTGGCGCAGCGCGGCGGCGGGCAAACGCAAGCTCAGGCGCTTGAGGGCGTCTTGGACCCGACGATGGTTCAGGAGATGTATCGCGCGCTTGGCCGCGAGACGACGCGCCGCCTTGTTGGCGAGTTCATTCAGCTTGCCCCGACGTTTGAGCGAGACTTCGGCCTGCGCCAGCGCACCATGACGCCAGAAGCGGCCGAAAAAGAAGCCGCAAACGATCCGATCATGGCGATGACGAAGTTCAAAGCTGCGTGGGACAATCTGCAGACATCGTTTGGCGCTCCGCTGGTTTCCGCATCGGTCAGCATCTTGGGCAAACTGACCACCGTGCTGAATGACCTCGGTCTTTGGGCGGCGGCGCACCCGCAGATGGTCGAACAGATCGGCATGGTGACTGCGGCTTTCGGTGGGCTTCTTGGCGTTGGCGGCGTGCTTGCTGTTGGAGGCGTGGCGCTCTCCTCGCTGGCGGTGCTGACCGGTCCGCTCGGTTTGGCGGCTGTAGCTGCTGGCATTGTCGCACTGGCGGTTGCAGCCGGACTCTTACCCGGCGCTGCGGCGCATGATCCGACAACGCCGGGCCAGGGTCCTGACTCCAGGCCGCAGCAGCAAAGCTGGGCCGAACGCCTCGGTGCGATGCTCCCGACGGCACAGCAGGTTGCAGACGCACTCAAGGACTTTGCGCCCCGCGCTCTCTTTGCCTTGGCGGACAGCATCTTGCGGATTGGCGACGCCATTGGACAATCGGCACGGCGCCTGTTTGATGTGGTCGCGCCGCAGGTGATGGAGGCGCTTGGCAGCGCGGCCAGCAGCGTCACCGCAGGTCTTGGTCGGGTGACATCGGCGATCCTCGATTGGATTGCCGGGCTTCCTGCGGCGGCAGCTAGTGCAATTGGCGACGCCGCCGCCGGGATTGCCCGCGGCATCGGCAATGCGCTGACGCCACACATCACCCCGGGAAGCGACCCGATATTGGATCAGGCTCGACGCCGGGCGCAACAGTTGAACCCGTCGGCCGATCCGAATGTGCGACCTCAATCGTTCGTGCCTCCAGCGGGAAGCAGGGGCGCTGCGCCAATCACCGTCAGCATGAATTTGGATGGCGACCGCGTGGGCAGGATCGTTCTTGATCGTGCGGGCCGCCTGATTGACCGTCCGCCGTCAGGGCAGGTGGCGTTCGATAGCAGCATGTCCCCGCGGTTCGGCGGCGCGAGCTTCGCCTAGTTCCCATCGCCAGGCAAATCAAGCGCGATGCGCAGCGTCATGTAAGACGCCATCGCCGCCAAGCTCGCGGGCAGGTTCTCGTTTCCGCGGCACGCGCCGATGGCATCATCAACAAGCTTCTTCTGCATCTTGTCGGTAATAGACTTCAGCACGCTGAGCTTGTTCTTTTTCACGAACTCCGCATCGCTGTTTTCAAGCGTGTCGGACATGAACTGCACAAGCGATCCGATAGACGATGCATCACGGCTTTTGATGATCCGCAAGGCGTCGCCGCACGTGGATTGTGGGCGTAAAATCTCTGCCCGGGCCACGCCGCACACCAGCATCGCACCCGCCATCGCCGCTATCAAAACACGCATCTGAACTTCTCCTCTGTCCGTTGCGAAACCATATCAGATTACGCAGCCATTGCGTAGAACTTTCTTGAGGGCGTCCCACGCATGAGCGGAGCATTGGCCCTTGTCGCCCGCGGCACATCCATCGCGCGCGGTGCCATGCAATCGGGTGCGGCGCTGGCGCATCTGTTCAACGGCGGAGGGGGTATTGGCTCCGGCGTGCCGGCCGGGCCGCTCACGTTGGGCGGGTTCGCCTTTGCCGATATGGAGTTGCCCGAGAGCATCCAGTGCGGCGGGTCGCAGCAGGTTGCGGTGCACACGTTGCCGGGCGGCGGGCGCATCGTCGATGTCATGGGGCCGAGCGAGGCGCCGATTTCGTGGTCCGGCATTTTTTTGTCTGCCGATGCGGCGCAGCGCAGCCAGCAGTTATCGGAGATGCGCCGGGCGGGCCAGGTCGTTCCGCTCGCGTGGGGCGGCACCGTCGTGCCGGTCGTCGTCACCGATGTGCAGATCGAATGGCGCAACCCGCATTGGGTGCCGTATCGCATCACGTGCACCGTGTTGCCGCCCCCGCCGGCGAAGGGCAAGGACGCCGACGATGAGGACGACGATCTTGGCGACATGGACGACGACAGCCCAGGCGGCGGCATTCTGGGCGCTCTGGGCGACGCGGCAGGCGATGTGGGTGGCGTGCTAACCGATGTGGCGAACGAGGCTGGGCGTATCGTCGGTGTGGCGCAGGGGGCGCTTGCCGCGGTGTCCGGAGTGATCGGGCCGATTACGTCTGCGCTCGGCATCCAAGTGCCATTCCTGTCGCAGATGGCCGCAAATCTGAATATATGCTCAACCGCGGTTGGGTTTGTCGGGTCGGCTGGCGCTGGTCTCAGCAGCTTCGGCGCGGAGTATGGTTCTCCCGCTCTTTTGAGCGACGCGGGATCATACAATTCCGTCGAGTTCAACGCGGCAGACGGCCGGTTGAGCGATTTTGACGGCGCAGGCGTTGACATCGCCGCAACGCCCGAAACGCTTGGCGATCAGACAGATGCAGCCCGTGACAGCGCGGTTGGCGCAACGACGGGCGGCGCGGTGAACTCTGCGCAGGTGGCGCAGCGGGCCGCGTCAACGTCGCGATCTGGCGGCGGGAGAGACATACCAGCACCGCCGCTGCCGCCTTCAGGAGGCGGTGCGGTGACAGCCGCAGATGCGAATGATCCCAGTTCAACTGCGTCCGCCCCACCGCCATCATCGACGCCGGATGTAACGCCCCCTGCGGCCGAACCGCCATCTCCTGGCAACAGCACGACCCCGGCCCCCGCGCCGGACGTTCCGCCATCCCTGTCCGATGCGCCCGCAAACCCGACCGGTGATGGGGCTTCGACAGGGTTTGAGGCCCGTGCGGCGGCCCGCGCGGCCGTTGTGCAAAATGATTTAGCCGCGTTTCGGCAAGGACGCGCCATTAGCGTTGCCGATCAAGCGCGGTCGCAAGGACAATCCGAGGACTCAATAAAACGCAGTTTTGACCAGGCGGGTCGCTCTGACCTTTATCAGCCGCCAGGAACCTTGCAGCCAACGAGTAGCGCGCCGTGAGGACCATCCTCGTTTCCCCCTCTGACATCAGCCTATTCCACGTCGCCGCTCGCGAGCTGGGCGCGGCCAAGGACTGGATCAGGATCGCGCAGGCCAACGGCATCGTTGATCCGATGATCCGCGCGTCGGGCACGCTCCGTATCCCGACTGATGGACAGCCGAGCTCAACCGGGCTTCCGGACGTCGCCTTGCCGCCGGTGGTGCTGTAATGCCGCTTCCTCCAGCCGACCTTACCGCCGGCACTGTCCTGTCGGGCGGCTACGTCGCGCGGCCTGGCGACAAGATCGACGCCAACGGGTTCATCACCAACCCCGAGCGGTCTGCCAGCGTCAATGCTGAAAACGCAGGCTTTGCGCAAAGACAGGCGCAGCGCAATGCCGAGCGGGCGGCGCAGGACAATGCCAATGCTGGACAGCCAGCAGCGACTGCCGCAAAGCCCGGCGCCGCGCCACCGCCTCCTGCCGGAGGCGGCGCCCTCAACAACCCCGATGTGGCCGGCGGGATGCGGCAACCGCGGCTGCGTGCGCTCACGGATGGCAAGCCCATCGGCGGCGCCATTGAGGCGAGCGTCACCAGCAACGCGCATTACCAGGCCGACCGGTTCAGCGCGACGTTCAGCCTCTATGCCGATCCCGCCTATGGCCCGGCTTGGTGGGGCGGCAAGGACACGCTGCTGTTGGACATCCAGGCGTCTCTGGACGGCGGGCAGTCTTGGACCTCGCTGATTATCGGGGAGGCGTCGCAGGTCAGCCTGCGCCTGCTGCAAGGCGAGGTGCATGTGGATGGGCGCGATCTGACCGGGCGCTTCATCGACGCCAAGACGCAAGAGACGTTCCTGAACCAGACGAGCAGCCAGGTTGCGGTGACGCTGGCGGGCCGGCACGGCATGACGGCGGATGTGGTCCCGACATCGACGCCGGTGGGGCGGTTCTACACCGCAGACCACGACCACATCACGACTGGGCAGTTCTCCCGCACGACCACGGAATGGGACCTGCTGACGTTCCTGGCGCAGCAGGAGGGCTATGACGTGTGGGTGTCTGGCACCGTGCTGCATTTCCGGCCCAAGGCGCAGCCGAACGCCACGCCATGGCTGGTGAAGTGGACCGGACGCGGGCAGAACGCCGCAGCGCCGCGTTCCAACGCTATGGACCTGGAGCTCGATCGGAGCCTGACCATCGCCAAAGGGCTTGTCGTCGAAGTGCGGAGCTGGAGCAGCCGCAACGGCCGCGGCTTCACCAAAACGGCCAAGGCAAGCGGAAAGGGCGGCGGCAAGGAGCAGCCGCAGAAGATCGCCATCCAGCGGCCCAACCTGACCGAGGATGAGGCGCAGAAGCTCGCCAACCGCATCCTGGCGGAGGAGAGCCGGCATGAGCGGGTCATCCGTTGGCGTGAGCCGGCCGATCTGGCGCTGTCGCCGCGCAACTTGGTGCGGCTCGAGGGCACCGGATCGTCTTGGGATCAGACCTACTATGTCGCCAGCGTGCAGCGTCGCCTGTCCTATGACGGAGGGTTCGTGATGAGCATCGAGGCGAAGAACCATTCTGCGGATAGCCAGGTGAGCGGGCCGTGAGCGCAGACCGGTTCATGAACGCGATGCGACGGCAGGCGGCGCAACAGGATGCGAGCTCGGGGCAGCCGCGCTGGGGCACGGTGGCGAACGTCGATTCCGCGAACCAACTGGCGCGCGTGCTGTTGCAACCGGATGGGGTGCTGACGGGCTGGCTGCCCATCGCCAGCGCGGGCGCCGGACCCGGCTGGGGCGTCGTGTCGATCCCGACGGCGGGGCAGCAGGCGTTCGTGATCCCAGACGGTGGCGACGCGCAGCATGGCGTGATCGTGGGGTTCGGGCACAGCACCGCCTCTGCGCCTCCGAAGGTGCCGAGCGCCGCGGCTGGCGACGGCAACAGCCCAAGCAACGGCCAGCCTGGCGAGACGCTGCTGGTGCACGCATCGGGCGCGTGCATACGGCTGTGCGCGGACGGCACGATCTACATCCGCGCGCCGCAGGTCAACATCGACGGCGATCTGCATGTATCGGGCGACGTGTTTGACCGCAAGGACGCGCATGGCACGCTTCAAACTCTTCGAGCCGCCCATAACCAGCACCACCACACCAACGTCGGCACGGGCGGCGGGACATCGGCAATCCCGGACGTTTTGACCCCGTAAGGGCTTGATGTTTTCTCGCCAGAACCCATATAATACATGAGGATTTCGCCGTGGCTGATATGTGGCACGAGATGGGCGGCGATATCGAATTGGACGGCACTGGCGACCTGCGACAGTCGTTCGGGTCGGATGCGGGTCGTCAGCGCGTGCTACGCCGACTGCTCACCAACCCCGGCGATTACATCTTTCATCTCTCCTATGGCGCCGGGCTTGGTTCGTTCGTGGGGCAGATCGTAAACGCGCCGCGCATCACCGCCGTCATTCAGGCGCAGATGTTCCGGGAGCGCGCCGTGGCGCAAGCTCCCGCGCCGGACGTGCAGGTGTTCGCTGGCTACGGATCGTCCACCGTCACGGCGTCGATCCGGTATGTCGATGCGCGCGGCGGGCAGCCGGTGACGGCTCAGTTAAGCATCGCTCCTTAGTGCAAGCGCAGTGCGAGACGCAAAGGCAGTGAAAGCGGGCGGCGAAGGCCAAGCGGTCCCCTCAGCCTGAACAGGGAGTGCGACTCTCCCGACTGCGGCCACCTTCCTTCCGGAGCCATCTATGATCCTGCGCGTGCTGTCATTCCGCCGCCTGGTGCGGATGCAGGCGCAAGCCGTGCAGGGCGCCACGGGGCGCGTCTGGAGCCTTGGCGTCGGAAGCGTGCTGCGCGCCGTCTTTGAGGCGAACGCTGGGTTGGCGCTCTGGCTGCAATGGTTGGTGCTGCTGGTGCTGCAAGCGACCCGGGCGGCGACCAGCTCTGGCCGGGACCTCGACACTTTCGGCGCGGATTACGGCTTTGCGCGGCTGCAAGCGACTTCCGCAGTGGGCATAGCGACGTTCAGCCGCGCCTCGGCCGGGCTGGCGACCGTCGTCCCCGTGGGTGCCACGATCCGCACGGTGGACGGGGCGCAATCGTTCGTGGTGGCGCTGGACACGGCGAATGCGGCCTACACGCAAGCGGGCTATGCGCTTGCGGCGGGCGCCACGAGCGTCAGCGTGCCTGTCAAATCGCTGCTGCCCGGCTCGGGCGGCAACATCCAGGCCGGCGCGCTCGGCTTGCTGACGACCGCGATCCCCGGCGTGGACGCCGTGAGTAACGCGGCGCCATTCGCCGGCGGGCTGGACACCGAGCCGGACCCGGCGTTCCGCGCACGCTTCGTGCAGTTCGTGGACAGCCGGGCACGCGCCACGCTCTCGGCTGTGGGTTACGCGGTCACGTCGTTGCAGCAGGGCCTGGCTTTTGCCGTCAGCGAGAACGTGGCGACCGATGGCTCCTACCGGCCGGGCTTCTTCACCGTGACGATTGACGACGGTTCGGGCACGCCACCATCGTCGCTGCTGACCCAGGTGTATGGCGCGGTGGACGCGGTGCGCCCGGTCGGCACGGCTTTTGCGGTGGTAGGGCCGCAGGTCGTGCAAGCCGTCATCAGCTGCGTCATCACGGCTGCGCCAGGCTATGACAAAGCTGCGTTGATCCCGCTGGTGGCGGGCGCGGTGCTGGATTACGTGGACAGCCTGAGCATCGGGCAGCCGCTCTCTTATGGCCGGCTGTTCCAGGTTGCGTTCAGCAGCTCGCCAGGCGTGGTCAACGTGCAGTCCCTGGTCGTGAACGGCGGCGCGGCCGATATAGGCGGCGCTCCGTTCCAGGTGGTGCGCAGCACGTCGTCCCAGATTGCGGTGAACTGACGTGGCGACTGGCGACGCGCCCGACATGGCGGCTCGGCTGCGCGCCACGCTGCCCGCCCGATGGTTTCCGGACGTCGGCAGCGCGCCGGTATTGGAAACGCTGCTTGGGGCGCTCGGCACGGCTTGGGCCTCGGTGTTCGACCAGATCGTGTTCGCGCAGCAGCAGACGCGGCTTCGCACCCTATCCGGCGGCTTCCTAGATATGGCGGCGTCCGATTTTCGTGGCGCGGCGCTGCTGCGGCGGGCGGGCGAACCCGACGATGCGTTCCGCTCACGGCTGTTGCCGATCTTTCGCGACAAGGCAACACGCGCGGCCCTGATTGCGCGACTGACGGCGATCTGCGGCGCGGTGCCTTGGGTGTTTGAGCCGAGCCGTCCGGCGGATACGGGGGCGTATGGAGCCGGGCCAGGCGTGTTGCTGGGCCGGATGTATGCCGGGTCCACGGCTGGCGTCTTTTCAAGCGATGTGTCGCCGCCCGTCATCGGCGCCCCGGTCTATCTGCATCAGGCGGCGCCGCCTGGCGACAGCAACGTCGGATACTTCTATTTCGGCGGGCTTGTGGCGGGAGCGACGTTGACCGCGCAAGTTTCTGTCTGGTTGCCGGCCGGCTACAGCGGAACGGCACCTCAGTTGAGCCTTGAGGGAGGCGCGGCGCGGCCCGTGACGGTCCAGGCCGATCCGACGCTGACCAACCAATGGCAAACGCTGATGGCCACGAGCGTTGCGAGCGGTGCCGGCGGTGAGCCGCTGGTGCTTCGCGCGATGGGTGGCTCCGGCAGCAACTCATTCTACAGCTCCGGATGGGGTGCGGTCAGCAGCGCCGCAGTGATCGAAGGCACGGCGTCCGGCTATGGCGAGGCGGGTGGGTGGGGGTCTCTGATGCTCCCGGGCCAACTGTTCGTGCAGGCGCCGCGCCCCATCGGGCAGGGCATCCCGAACGTTTCGGGCTACGGCAGCATTGATCCGGCTGCGGGCGGCGGCACGACCGGTGGATACGGAGGCGGCGCCATTGAGTGGGCTGCGGTGACGGCCGAGGCGCCGCACATCACGGATGCCGATCTCTACGAGGCCATCGTGCAGGTGTTGCCGGCGGCAAGCATCGCGTGGGTGTCGCTTGACGGCGCGCCGACTGGCGGTGTGGCGGACATCAGCAACTTCTATCTCGGCGTCAACTCTTTGGCTGCGGCGTAGGGAGGCCGAACGATGGGGGCTTACAACACCGCAACCAAGCTGTTCGGCCCGATTGGCAAGCTGTCCGGGCCTGATCTCAATCAGAACAACATTGACCTGCTGGCAACGGCCGCGCGGACGCCGCAGGTCATCCCGTCCGCTCAGCAGTTCTACACGGATCACGGCGCGCAACTCATGCGTATGGGGGACCGCGCCTTCTTCGGCGCCGCGGCGGCGAACTCCGGGAAGGCTAACCGAGACACCGAGCCCCGCGACTGGCTGTCCGATGTCATGGGCGCCACGTCGATTGGCGCCTACGCCACCTGGGGTGCGCAGGTTGCGTCCCTGGCACGTTTTGGCACCATCGGGTTTCTTGGCGGCTCCCGCACGTCGGATGCACGCGCCGCCGCCGCCATGCTGGGTTACACGCCGTCCAGTATCGGCATCGCGTCCTGGGCGATCAACGACGACACGGCCAATCCCACCACGACGACGGGCTACGCTTACTATGCAGAAGCCTGGCGGATGCCGGGCGTCAACTACCAGCCCACGTTCTGCATGGAGATCGAGGGCGTCAACTTCGGCGGCGCGCCGACCGGGCTGAGCACCCCGTATCAGACCAACATTGGCGGCGGCACCTACGGCTTCCAGATCGGCTCGGGCGGTGGGCAGACCTCTGGCACCAGCGACGCGCAAGCGGGCATCGTGTTCGTGGCGAACCCGAACCGCTGGCAGACCGGCATCATCTTTGGTGCGGTGTCCATCGCTGGAACAGACGGATCAGCCGCAGACAATGGTTTCGGCGAAGCGATCTCGTTTGGGCGCAATCACGGCATGACGTGGAAAACGCCGGAGGTGTCCGGTGGCATTCCGGGCCTGCTGACCGGCGCGCTGATCCGTTCGACCGTCAGCGTGTCCGCGCAGGGCGGGCGCATGGAGTTCCAGAACGGCGCCATCCTTTTCACCAACAGCGTCGGGCAGCAGACGTTCTCGGTGCAGTCCATCGCCAACCCGGTTGCGACCTTGCAGGCGCAGCCTGGCGTCGGGAGCGGTGCGGCCTCCATCCAGGTTCAGTCAGGCGGGCCAAACCAGAACCTCGGGCTGTATCCCGGCTCCGGCGGTGAAATCCAAACGGCCGGGCCGGTCACGGCGCCGGGTAACGCGATGGCGACGCAGCCGCAAGGCTGGCTGCACATCAACATCAACGGGGCCGACGTGCGGGTGCCGTTCTTCTCTCCTACCCAAGCCGGCGGCTGACCTACTCATCATTGAGGCAATCCATGGAAAAGACGTTTGCGTTGCCGGAGCCGCTTGTCCGCGCCATTGGCAATTATCTTGCTGACCGGCCCTATCGCGAGGTGGTGGACCTGCTGAACGCCATGCAGGCCGCAGTGAATGCGCCGCCACCTGCGCCCGAGCAGCCGCCGAGTGTTGAGATGAAGGACGCCGCCTGATGGATCGTCAGATCGTCTATCCCGGCTCGATCCCGCTCGACACCGACCTGTTGCAGTCGCAGGTCAACGCGATGGTGGCGCTCGGCTATCTGGCGCAGGCCGTGCTCGGCACCGCCGCCGCGGCGGACGGGCTGCAAGCAGTGGCGCGCACGCCCGCCGCCATGACCATCGACATCCAGCCTGGCAGCATCACTTGGTTCTCGACCGTGGATGCGACGGCCTATGGCAGCTTGCCGGCCAACGGCGCCCCGGTGGTCAAGATCGGCGTCAACACGGCGTCGATCCCGCTCACCTTTGCGGCGCCCGGTTCGGCCGGGCAGAGCCAGGCGTTTCTGATTGAGGCGTCGTTCTCCGAGGCGGACGCCTCCCCCGTTGCGCTGCCCTACTACAATGCGGGCAACCCCGCCGTCAGCTTTTCCGGCCCGAACAACTCCGGTGTGCCGCAGAACACGCAGCGGCTGCAAAGCGTTGCGATCCAGGTGAAGCCCGGCACACCGGCGGCGTCCGGGTCCCAAGTGACGCCTGCGGCGGACGTGGGCTGGTATCCACTCTATGTCGTTACGCTGAACGCCGGGCAGGCCAGCATTACGCAAGCCAGCATCGCCACGCACCCGCAGGCGCCCATCATTCCGTGGAAACTGCCGCAGCTTGATCCCGGTTTCTCAAGGATGCAGACGTTCCCGGCCAGCGGCGTGTTCACCCCGCCCATCGGCTGCGCCTCGGTCAAGGTTCGCATGTGGGGTGGCGGCGGTGGCGGTGGCGGCAGCCAGGGGTCCAATTCTGGTGGTTCCGCAGGCGGGGGCGGAGGGTATGCCGAGGCCATCGTCGCAGTTGCGCCGTTGGTCCCCATTGCGGTCACGGTGGGCGGCGGCGGGTTGGCCGGCAACACCGCCGCCTCAAATGGCACGAACGGCTCGGCGTCGTCTTTCGGTCCGATCTCGGCGACCGGTGGCGGCGCGGGCGGTGGGTCCAACGGCGCATTCTACCCCAATGGCGGGAACGGCGGCACTGGGGTGGGCGGATCGTTCATGGTGGTCGGCACCAAGGGCAGCACGGCGTTCAGCGTCGGCGCGGCCGTGGCCGTTGCGGTGGGCGGCGGCACGTTCGGCACCGGCAACACGGCGCTGAACTTCGTGGGCGGCGCCACGACCGTGAACGCCGGCGTTTTCCCAGGCGGCGGCGGCAACGGCGGCGGGCTTGGCGGCGCGGGCGGCGCGGGCGCGCAGGGCCTCGTCATCATCGAATACTGAGGGCGCGCGCATGGCCGGCATCTTTCACACGGTCACGCTGCCGGTCGGGCGCACGGCGTCACGCGCGCTCGCGTGGCCCGCGCAGGACCCGGGCACGCTGCGCACGCTGGTGCTGGACTGCACGGCCTGGCTGGCGGATGCCGGCACGGTCATTGCGCCGCCGCCGTTCGCGCTTGCCGATCCGAGCCTGTCCGTTGGGAGCGTGGCGACTGATGGCAAGACGGTCAGCCTGACGGTAACCGGTGGGGTGCCGGGTGCCGCTCCAGTGATTGCATTCACGCTGCTGCTCGCAAACGGCGACCATGAAAACGTCAACGTGACCTGCCCGATTGCCGCGCTGTTACCGTCGATCCCGACGGGGGCGGTGGCGGTGGGGTCGCAGCCAATAACACAGGCGTTCGTGCCCATCGACGTGTCGCAGATGACGGCGCTGCCTGGCGGACCGGTCGCAGGCGACAACGTGCTGGCCTATCGCAACGGCGCGCCGGTCGGCTTCGTGAGCGCGTCGGCACTTGCGAGTGGCGTGGCGGGCGTGGGTCCGCAAGGCCCAGCGGGATTGCCAGGGGCGCCGGGGCCGCAGGGCTTGCAGGGGGTCAAGGGCGACACTGGTGCGACAGGCGCGCAGGGGTTGCAGGGTCCGAAAGGCGATCCAGGAGTTGCCGGGCCGCAAGGGGCTACTGGCGCGACCGGAGCCGTTGGCGCGCAAGGAACGCCCGGCGCTCAGGGGCCGGCGGGACCGACTGTTGCCGCCACCTCGGCCGCCATCGGCGGGGTCAAGCCGGACGGGACCACGACGACGGTGGCGGGAGACGGAACGCTCTCCGTCCCGCTGCTTCCGGTCGCGAACGGCGGCACCGGCGCCACCACGGCGGGAGCGGCTCGTGTCAACATCAACCGCGGTGTCGTGGCGCTCACGTCCGGCACGACCATTGCCACCGATTGCAGCCAAGGCAACGCATTCACGCTTACCCTCACCACGAACGCGACGCTGGCGAACCCGACGAACCTGGCGCCAGGCGCGTCCTATTCCTGGCGCATCACGCAGGACGGCACCGGCAACCGCACCCTCGCATATGGCAGCGCCTTCAAGTTCCCGGGCGGGGCGGCGCCGACGCTGAGCACCGCGGCCGGCGCCGTGGACGTGCTGACTGCGGTATCGTTCGACGGCACGACGCTTGATGCCGTGCTGCCCAAGGACTTCAAATAGTGCTTCTCCTCCCCATTGGGCTGTTCGCTCCCGTCGCTGCGGCGACCGCCCTGTTACTGGACGGGATGTCGGCCACGGTTGCGGGCGCCTACAGCCTGCGGAAGCTGCGCTCGGCCTACACTGGCCCGGCGGTGCGGGTGAGGCGGTCGAGCGACAATGCCGAGCAGGACATCGGGTTTGCGAGCGGCGCGCTAAACACCGTGGCGCTGCTGACGTTCTGCGGGGCTGGCAACGGGTTCGTGTCCCGGTGGTATGACCAAGGCGGCGCAGGACAAGACGTGGCGCAGGTTTCCGCGGGCGAGCAGCCGCAAGTCGTGTCGGCCGGGTCCGTCATCGCGCTGAACAACGCCACCGCACGCCCGGCCCTGCGCTGGTCCAACGGCGCCGGAACCGATCTGTATAACAACGCCTTCGCGCTGCCTGGGACGACATACGCTGCGGCCAGCGTCGCGTCCCGCACGAACTCGCAAGGCAGCTACCCACGCTTGATCGGGTTCAACACGCCCGGAGCCGGTGACTACGCTGCGGGCGGGGCGATCTTCGGCTATCTGTCCGATGCGACAACCTTGTCTGGCTACCAAGTAAACAACCTAGCTTCGGGCACGACCGGCACCGCGCCGTTCCAAGCGGCTTCGGTGTTCTCGGGCACCGGCCACACGATGACCTTGGACGGATCGGCGTCCGGCCCGGTGGCGGCGTCCGGCAGCCTGCCAGCCACCGGCGTGCTGAGCATCGGGCAAGGCAGCGGCGCGGCATGGGACGGGCTGCATGCCGAGCACATCGTCGTCCAAGGCGCGCTGTCCGGCGCCGACCAGGCGGCGATCCGCGCGAGCCAGCGTGCCTACTACGGGACGCCGTGAACGGACTTTTTCCACAAAATCCGCCGTGTTTCCAGAAGAACCAGACCGAACGCGGCCATTCCCGCTTTTTTCTCGAACGGAGCCACCCTGTGTCATGAGAACTCTCGATGCGGCCGACTCTTCGGTCAGGATGGTCGCCAGCCCGCAGATCAGCTACGCGCTGATCTTGGCCCTGATCGGCGCGTATGGCGGGGGTGCGTGGTTCCTGGCGACACAGACCGCGGCGCAGGCGACGATGAACGAGCGTATCGCCAACAACAAGATCGAGGCAGAGAAGGCCGTCTCCTCCGGCATCGCTGCGCTGTCTCAGCGTATGATCGATGGCGACGCGGCCATGAACGACCGGATGACGCGGTTTGTCCAAACGTTCACTGCGCGCATCGACAACCTGGACCGGAGCAACGAACAGCGCAGCGCCGCGGTGTCTGCACTCGACGCCCGCATGGCGCGGATTGAGAGCAAGCTCGATTTCATCACCCAAAATCTGAAACCCGGCCGATGAAGCGCGCTCTGGTTTTGGTCGGGCTGCTGGCGAGCTGCGCGCCGTCTGCGGCTCCCAAGCCGCCGGCCGGGCCGTTCATTGTCCTCAACCCGCCGAAGCCGTTGCATCGAGTGCCCGCGTCGCCTGCCGGGGATTCTCCAGCCGCGGTGGTTCGTGACACCGAGGCGCTTCAAGACCAAGCCACGCGCTACGTCGTTCGCCGGGACAGTGAACCGGCCGTGATCGACCGGCTGTCCACCCTCACCTTTCAGGCACGGCGCGCCGCCGCCCGGGCGCGCGTCACCAAGCGGCAGGCCGACGTGACTGCGGCGCGCGTGGCGGCCGATGCGCTGGCGGCGCTGATTGCTACGCGAGCGCAGGCGCCGTAAATCGCGCAGCGGCTGCGGATTTACGCCAGTTTGCAACACCAGAAGATGATATAGCTACGCAACGATGCTCGCACGCCAATGGCGCGCACAGAGCTTCGTTGCTGATCCACGCCGGAACGGCGCGCATCGCAGGATGGCGGCACAGTGCCCGCATCTTCGTTCGATGTCAACCCGTTTCGGCGTGGCGACCTTTCGCGAGTAAACCGCAGTAAGGATTTTCAATATGACCAGCGCATTCGTCAACGCCGTCGTCGTGCCGTGGCTCAGCGCGTTCGCGCTGGCGTTGTTGCCGATCTTGGGTGGTTATGCAATGGCTCTGCTGCGCAAGCGCGGTCTGGACAATGCGTTTTTCCAGGCGGTGTCCCGTGCAGGTGGTGTGGCCTATGCGGCGCTGCTGGCGTCCGGCCGGCCGGTGACGGATCGGGCTGCGCTGACGGCCGCAGCGGTGGCCGGCGCGTCCTATCTGGAAACGCGCGTTCCCGGCTTGGTGGAGGCGCGCGGGTTGTCGCCGGACGCAATGGCGCAGATTGCCGGCGCCGAGCTGGGCAAGCTGCTCGCCATCGACCCGACGGTTGCGCCGGGTGGCGCCAAGTGAGCGCATTCGACGCTTCGTTTGAGTTGCTGATTGGGCATGAGGGCGGGTTCACCACGAACCCGTCCGATCCTGGAAACTGGACCGGCGGCGCGTGCGGAATGGGCGTCTGCACTGGGACACGATACGGCATCTCGGCGGCGGCCTATCCGACGCTCGACATCAAGGGGCTCACGCTCGACGCGGCGAAGGCGATCTACCGCCGCGACTACTGGGACCGCATTGCGGGCGACAAGCTCCCACCGCCGGTCGCCTTCGTGACTTTCGACGCCTCCGTGAACAACGGCGTGAGCCGAGCAGTCCGCCTGTTGCAGGTGGCGCTCGGCGCCTATCAGGACGGCGTGATCGGGCCGGCGACGTTGGCGGCTGTTGCCAAGGTTGCCCCAATGCAGCTTGTGTCCGAGATCGTGGCCCAGCGCATCCTGTTCATGAGCAAGCTCAACACCTGGCCAACGTTCGGGTTGGGCTGGTCGCGGCGGCTGGCGGCGCTTCCCATGGAGGCGTTCGCTGTGGCGACGGCGGCTGACAGTTCGGCAGCCCGCACGTGAGCGCCAAGCCGGCAACTCGGGAGCAGCACCTCGCCACTCTTGCGGCTATCCGGCAGCATGGGTCTGTGATGGCTGCGGCACGCGCCCTGGGGGTGCCGCGGCCAACCATGCAGCATCGGGCCGAGCGGGCGCGGGAGGCGTTCCCGCATGGAGCGGAGGAGATGAACGCTGCGGGGTATGGCGACGCGGGGCCAACGGGCAGAGAGGAACCGCGCCTGGATGCGCGCGGCAAGCCCATCCATCGCGTGCGAGCGCAGGCTCTGCATGTCGGCATTCCCACCGACGCTCGACGCGCCGCGCTTGAGGGCAAGGTTGGCGGTTCGCCGATCCCTCCCGGCGCCGTGCCGCCGGACGGGTTCATCATTCACCGCAACAGCGGCGCGTATGACGAGAACGGCAACCTGCTGCGGCAGTGGGTCGGATCGAAGCGTGACGCCGGCGCCGCGTTCGAGGCGATGCCGGGCCATGCCGTCAAGGGCGAGAGCGTGCTGCTCGACGCCGACAACCGCGTCATGGCCCGGTGGGTCAAGACGCGGGAGGGGGCGGCCGGGAACGGCATGGTTGAGGCGCTGCGAGCGGCGTTCGCAAGCTATGACGGGGCGGCACCGGCTGCTCCGCCGCCTGATGTCGGAGATGCAGACACCTTGACGGTCTATCCGATCCCAGACCTGCATTTCGGAATGCTCGGATGGGGCAAGGAGACCGGCGACGACGACTACGATACCGGCATTGCAGCCTCCATCGCGCGGGACACGATCTCTGCACTGGTGCAGCAATCCAGCCCAAGCGTCGAAGCCATCGTCATCATTCTCGGCGACTGGTTCCACGCGAACGACCAGAAGAACGCCACGCCTGGCAGCGGCCATCAGCTCGATGTCGATGGGAGATGGCATCGTGTCTATCTTGAGGGGGCAAAGCTTGCCATCGCCCTGGTTGATTGCGTGGCGCGCAAGCACGCGCGCGTGCGGGTGGTGGTGCTTCCCGGCAACCACGATGCGGATGCGGCGGTGACGCTGAGTGTTGCGCTCTCTCTGTTCTACTCGGCCAATGAGCGCATCGCCGTCAGCTCGACGCCGGGCGTCAGTTGGTATCACCGGTTTGGCCGATGCCTGCTTGGCGCCTCGCACGGGCACACACAAAAACCCGAAGCGATGGCGATGGCAATGGCGGTGGACCGCACGGAAGATTGGGGACTGACCCGGCACCGGCACATCTTCTCCGGCCATCTTCACCACGAGAGGATGAAGGAGGTGGCCGGCGTCCGCGTCGAGACCCTGAACTCGCCAGCCGCTCGGGATGCTTGGAACGCCGCGAGCGGCTACCGTTCGGGCCGCTCGCTGTCAGCCATCACGTTCCACTCCGATGATGGAGAGATCGGGCGGCACCGCATGAACATCCGGGCGCGGGGAGCGGTGGCATGATTGTGGTGGTGGGCGGCACGCCGCGGCGCCGTCCGCACGCCACTGAGCATGAGGCGACGCACGTCACCACAAGGGCAATGCCGGGTCGCGTGGTGCTGACGCTGCTGCGCTTGGGGCCGTTCGGCGGCGCGCTGAACACGTTGCGCGTCGAGATGACGCCGGCTGAGATGCGGGCGCTGATGTGTGACGGCTACGCCGCAGCATCGGAAGCAGAGGCTCTGGCGGATGCGGCGGACGGCGAACGATGGGACAATCGGAGAGAGCGCGCATGAATGTTATTCTGTTGAATGGTCCGGCCAGGTCCGGCAAGAGCACGGCGGCAAGCATCCTGAATGCGGTCATCCCCGACAGCGAGGTGATTGGCTTCTCTTTTCACCTCAAGCGCATGGTGCACGGCATCTACCTAGGGGCACGCGGCTGGGACATGGAGCCAGACGCTTTCGACGCCGTGAAGGGCGAGCCGCAAGGGCTGCTGGACGGCATGAGTTGGCGGCAGACCTACATCCACTACTCCGAGAAGGTTATCAAGCCGCTGCACGGTGAGCATTGGTTTGGCTGTCAGTTCGTGCGCGCGGCCAAGGCATCCGGCGCGGAAACAGTGATCGTGCCAGACAGCGGCTTCGTGGAAGAAGCCGAGGTCGTGGCGGAGGCGTTTGGGGCAAAGAACGTGCGCCTGATCCGGATGCATCGTGAGGGATGCACGTTCGCCGGCGACAGCCGGAACTGGATTAGCCTGGATCACATCGGCGTGCCAGCGCACGACGTGCACAACGACGGCTCGCTGGCGGAGCTGCGCACGAAGCTTGAGCACGCCATCCGGTAGCGCCGACTGGCTTGCGTTGAATCGTTGCGATTATGCACCCTTCCGTCAGCCATGGCGGGAGGGTTTTCGTTTGCATGCGTTCGAGCGGATGCTGTTTGTGATGCGCAAGGTTGGTGAGCTGCCGTGCGACGATCCGCACCCGAACCCGGCGTTGATCCGGTGCGTTGAGGTCGGGCTGAATGGGCAACCCGGACCGGGTGAGATTTTGGTGAACGGGAGGGCCGGGCTCTTCCGGGGAACTCTAGGCCAGCTGCCTAGGGAACCCAGCGTAAGGCATGGGAAACGTGGGGTCTATTGACGGATCGAAACGGATAAACCGTTGTGAAATCAACAGCTTGCCCGATATCCAGGTCACGTCGCGCGACGT
>CAXTJW010000005.1:22443-30153 GCA_964244305.1 uncultured Acetobacteraceae bacterium | reverse complement strand
GCTTTCGATCGAGGAAGAGGGCTAGCGGGCTGTGCATATGCCTTGACTTCCGGTAGACGGTAAGTGTTGGTCTGCTGCCCTTCTTCCTTGATGTAGGGTGATTGTGGTTGGTCTGCTTGAGGCATGGAGCTTCGAGCTGACATTATGTTTGACGTTAAGGATAGCGCGAGCAGGGGTTACCGCCGGATTGAAGTGCTGACCGGACCCGGTCGGAGGCGTCGGTGGTCTGCGGAGGACAAGGCTCGGTGCGTCGCCGAGACCCTGGTGCCGGGTGCCGGGTGCGAGCCGCTCGGAGATCGCGCGTCGCTGGCATATCTGCTCGCAGCAGCTATTCACGTGGCGTCGTTAGGCCCGGGCCGGTTTGCTGGTGCTGCCAGCGGGCGTCGCCGCCGCCATGGTCCCCGAGCCTGCCTTGGTGCCCATTCTTGCGGATCGGCCTCCACCGCCTTTGGGTCCAATTCCTGAGGTCACCGCTGCACCACCCGCCCCAATCGAGTCGAGATTGCCGGGGCGATCGTTCGTGCTCCCGCGGGTCTGGATGCGACAGCGCTGACGACGGTGCTGCGGGCGGTGCGAGCCTCGGCGACACGGCGGTGAATACCATCCCGTCCGGCGCCCGGGTTCTGCTGGCAACGCGCCCGGTGGACTTCCGCAAGGGTGCCCAAGGCCTGGCTGCTTTAACGGCTGCGATGCTGGGGGAGGATCCGTTCTCGGGCGTGGTCGTGGTGTTTCGGGCCAAGCACGCGGACCGGGTCAAGATCCTGATCTGGGATGCAAGCGGGCTGGTGTTGATCTGGAAGCAACTCCAGCAGGGCGGGTTCCGCTGGCCGCCCGTGGTAGACGGGGTCATGCGGCTCTCGGCAGTTGAGTTCGCGGCCTTGTATGATGGCCTTGATTGGACGCAGGTGCAAACCGTGAGGAGGATTCCCACGCCGACGGCGGCAGGGTAGGATTTCCGGGCGATGCCGTCCGCGCCCGCCCCAATCCAGACTCTGCCCAAGACCGCCGATGCGCTGCAGGCGTTGCTGCTGGCGGCCTGGGCCGAGCGGGATAGTGCCCGTGGCCGAGCGGGATCGCATCGCGGCCGAGCGGGACGCGCTGGCATCGCAGAACGACCGGCTGCGGCATCCGCTGCTCAAGCTCAAGCGCATGCAGTTCGGCGCCAAGTCCGAGCGTCTGCCCGAGGAGCAGCTGCAGCTCGGTCTTGAAGACCTCGAGCAGGCCATTGCCCAGGGCGAGGCGGAGGCCGAGCGGCGCGATCCCGGCCTCAAGCACGAGCGTGCGGCCAAGCGCCGGGCCAACCGCGACGCGCTACCGGCGCACCTGCCGCGGGTCGAAGTCACGCTGGAGCCCGAGGACACGGCCTGCCCGTGCTGTCGTGGCGACCTGGTGGTGATCGGCCATGACAGCGCCGAGCGGCTGGACGTGATCCCGGCGCAGTTCCAGGTAATGGTGACGCGACGGCCAAAGCTGGCCTGTCGGGTCTGCGAGCGCGTGGTCGTGCAGGCCTCGGCACCGGCTCGGCTGGTGGAAGGCGGTCTGGCGACCGAGGCCCTAGTCGCGCACGTGCTGGTGGCGCGCTACGCCGACAATACGCTCGCCTCCGTCCGTCCATCGACCCTGAAAAATAAGTCAATCACGAACGCCACCCGTTACCAAGATCTTCGCGGCTTTTGTCTCTGCTTATCAACCGCTGCCGTCACCGATGTGGCCCAGTTCAGCGTGATCGCCACGGATCGGCCCGCTCTCGACAACCGCAGCTTCGCGCCCTTCGGCAAAGCCGAAAGAAGCGCCGCGCGTGCCATGATCGCCTTTGCCCAGTACGATCGCCATTACACCCTGATCGCCGAGATCGGACTGGCGCCGCGCACGCAAACGGCCTGGTCGAGGCCTCGGCCAACTTCATCGTGCTGCGTAGGGCCCGGGGCGGCCACAGCACGCTGCTGCTCGAGCCACCGACCCGCAGGCCGCAAGCTGATGACCATGCTTTTCAACGACGCCCTGGAAACGCTGGCCCAGCAAGCGAAGCCAAGACCCGAGCGGCCCCCGGCTGCTTCGCGGCCAAGTCAGTCGTTGTCGATGTCACCAGCGCATTCCGGACGCTGCCGCCTGCCAACCGCTGCGGCACAAAGGACTAGTTGCTGGTACAGAACCGAGCTCCGCAACTGCGGTGCGCCTCCGTTATCCCATATGTCACGGCGCAGCGTCTCAGCTTTGTGTGTTCGTCGATGCGGCTGTCGAAACCCTCCGCGACACAACTCCCGAACCCGGCGACATAGTCCAGGCGTTCACGCCGGGCTCGCCAAAATACCAAGAACGCTGGCAACGACAAGCATCGTCAGCAGAAGCAGCGCGAGGAACATCTGGTGGCTAGACTGAAGAAAGTGATAAATACTGGGTTTGAGGATCGACATGGACGCACGCTATCGCTTCGGGATCGAGGAAGAGTTCTTCCTTGCAGACTGCGCCACCCGCGGCACTCCACGCCGCACGAAGCCGTTCCACGACGCAGTCCGGACCCGCGCACCCACTGCCGAGCGGGAGCTGCTCGCCGCCCAGGTGGAGGTGGCGACGGCGCCCACCAACAGCCCCGCCGCCGCCCGCGCGCAGCTGATGGAATTGCGCGCAGGCTTGGCTGAGACCGGGCGCGACCACGGCATCCTGGTGTTGGCCTCCGGCACGCAGCCGCTCGCTCGTTGGGACCGGCAGCGCCAGACCAAGAAGGAGCGTTACGATCGGCTGATGCAGCAGATGCAGCTGCTGGGGCAACGCAACCTCGTGTGCGGCATGCACGTGCATGTCGAGGTGCCGCAACCTGCGGAGCGCGTCGATCTGATGAACCGAATTCTGCCGTTCATCCCACTGCTGCTGGCGCTCTCCGCATCGTCACCGTTCTGGCAGGGGCGCGACACCGGGCTGGCCGCCTATCGTCTTTCGGTCTGGGGCGAGATGCCGCGCACCGGCCTGCCCGACCTTTTCGACGATGCGGCCGACTACGACCGCTACGTCGCGGCAATGATCCTGTCCGGCGCGATCAAGGATGCGAGCTTCCTGTGGTGGACGCTGCGGCCGTCGATCCATTACCCGACCTTGGAGCTGCGTGTTGCCGACAGCTGCACCCGGCTGGACGACACGCTGGCCATCGCATCGCTGTATCGCTGCTTGGTGCGGCTGGTCGACCGCTCGCCGTCGCTGAACCGCGGGCAAACCGGAGCCGCACGGGCAATCACCGCCGAAAACCTTTGGCGGGCCCAGCGCGACGGCATTCGTGCAGCGTTCCTGGACATAGACGGCGCCACAGTGCCGTTTGCCGCCGGACTTGACGCGGTGCTGTCGCAGTTGGAGGCAGACGCGGCGGCGCTGGGGTGCGAGGCGGAGTTGGGACGGCTGCGCACGATCGCAGCGCAGGGCACGAGTGCCGACCGGCAGCTCGCCGTGTTCGCCGCAGCGCACGGCGATGCCCGCCAGGCGCTATCCGCCACAGTCGACTGGATCGCGGCCGCGACCGCCGGCACCGCGTCCTGACCCGGCCGCCTCGAAGGAAATGCACGGACCGAAAGCGCCCCTCGCGCCGCCGCCGCCGCTATGGCCCGGTGCGGATGCCGTCACGCTCGGCCGCACCGACGATCGCGGTCGCGTCGTCGGGCAGCAGCAGCCGTGCCTGAACAAGGCCATCGGCCGCTTGGCGCATGGCGGCGACATACACGTCCTTCGTCGGATAGCGCTCCTCGAGCGACAGCCGGCTGTCGCCGATCGCCTCGCGCTCCGCCTTCGTCCCGGCAAACGGGATGAACGAGCCCTGGAGGTTGCACATGCCGCCCTCGAGCCGCCCGGCACGGAACAGGTTCCAGCCGAGATAGGTCCCGATCGGCACCTGCGCGAACACCGAGCGCACGCCCGCGATCTCGTTGCCATCGGCGTCGACTTGGCCCTCCAGCACGCCATACGCTGCGGCACCCACGCGCGGCGGCTCGATCGAAATGACGCCGCTGCTCTCACCCGGCCGATAGCCGGGGCCGAAGTCGAGCACATGGAGCGTGTCGTAAATGCGCAGATCCGACACCGCGGCGCGGGGCGTCCCGCCATAGATGTTCGCGGGGATCGCCGGCAGGGCTACGCGGTCGGGAGCGACGAGCGAGCCGTCGGCGATGTGCGGCGTTGCACTGGCGGGCGGGACGGTCCCATCCTTGACCCACGCAATTAGGCCAGTGAGCAGCGCACGCATCGTCCAGACCTGCGGGTTCGGGTTCGGCTGTTGCTGGCAAAGGCCGAACGGCGGCTGCGTCGTGAGCGGCAGGCTCGCTGCGCCGTGCTGGGTGCTGGCCATGATGAAGGTGCGGACGTTCTCGGGGTCGTCCACGTCGCGCAGTCCGAGCGGATCGGTGAGCCCGAGCGACTGCCGCCCCTCCCACATCTCGAGCGCGGTCGCGACGTGGAAGATCTTCGGGCAGGTCCTCGTCTCGGTGCAGCGATCGAGGATGCCTTGGGTCCGGCCGGTCAGCGGGTCCGTCTGCTTGGCGTAGGTGAACGGGAAATCGTAGGCGGGATAGAGATGGTCGGTCTGCTCGCCCCAGGCGCGCACCGGCTGGCCGAAGCGGATGTTGAGCGCGATCAGGCCGCCGCCAATATGCGGATAGGCGCCGTCGAACACCGCGCGGCCATCCTCGCCACGGTTGAAGCCCAGCAGCAGGAAGGTCCGCGCCATACGACCGCTCTGCGATGTGCCTTCGAGGATCATCCTAGTGTCGCGGCGGAACACCGGGTTGGCCGTGCCGGTCGCATCTGTCTCCGCGTGGCCGAGGAAGGCGCCGAGGTCCCGTGTGGCGGCAAAGCCGAGCCCCAGCACGGCGGGATCGCGCGCGGTGTAGATCAGCTCATAGAGATGGCCGGGCTCGAAGCCCGAGGCCATGCAGAGGTGCATCGGGTCCGGCGTCGCCGGGCCGCCGTCGGGGCAGGAGCCGAAGCTCCAGCGGTCGTTCGGGATCGGCTCGCGGCGGTCCTGCTCGTGGGCGCGCACCGTGAGCGTCGCGCCCTTGGTGTCGAGGCTCGCGGCGGGATGCCCAATATAGCTATCGGGCGGATAGGCCTGGACCTGCCCGCTCTGCGCGAAGCCGATCGTCTTGACCGGAGTGGGCGTCAGCAACTCGGCGCGGACAACGCCGGTAACGGGCGAGCCGTCCACGTTGTGGGCGATGACCGGTGGCATCAGCACGCGGTCGCGCCCCGGCGTGCCGTCCATCTCCCAGCCCCACCAGGCAAGCGTCGTACCCTGCCGCATCAGCCAGCCATCGCGCGGCGATCTCAGGGCATTGAGCTCGGCGATGCTGTCGGCGCCCCCTGCGTTGAAGTTCCCGAGCGCCAGCTTGTTGCCGCGGTTCGCGACCTCCATCATCACCACACCGTTGCCGCGCGCGATGTCGACAGGCCGCAGCAGCTCGACCGGCGTGCTGTATTCGACATGGCCGGCGGGGTTGCGCGGAGCGAGGACGATGTCCTGGATGACGGCGTTGCCGGGTTCTGCCGGGTCGATCTCGCCATGGGCGACGGCGATGACGTGCTCGTAGGCGCCGACTGCTCCAAAAGTTTGGCCATCGAAGGCGGGCTCGGTGCGGGTGATCTCGAGGCGGGTAATCCGCGCCTGCGCCTGGCCGGCGATCGCCAACGTGACCGCGAGCACGGTCCAACCCAGAATTCGCATCGTCCCGATCTATCCTGTTTTTATTGGCCCGGAGAGTGGCCGGGCTTGCTCGGTTGGGCAAGCGCGCTGCCCGACGGCGGATAGCAATCGTCCGTCCGCCGGCCATCCCAGCCACGGCCGGAGATCGTGGTCAGACGTCGCATTCGGGCCGACGTCACGCCCGCAACGCGAGGACCTACTCGATCGGCGCGACTTCAGCTTCTTGCTGGCCCGTCGCATCGAGTGCAGCGCGAACAAAGCCCGACGTCTTCGCCTCCTCTACGAAGCGGCGCAAGAATGGAATGCCCGCAGCGCGACCTTTTGGCACTGCCATCGCCTGGCGGATTGCCATGAAGCGGCCAGGCATCAGCCGCAACTCCGGATGGGCCCGCACCAACGCCGCCAGCGGCTGCCTCACCCCCGCAAGGGCGTCGAAGCCGCTGCCCAGAAATGCGGCTTCCGCTTCGCCGCCATTCGCGAACCGGACGAGTTCGGCATGCTTCAGGGTTCGGCTCAGGAACAGGTCATAGGCACTGTTCGTCGTCACACCGATGCGAACGCCTGGCTGATCTACGACGTCGATGCTGTCCAGCTTGGAGCCTGGCGGCACCACATAAGTCCCCTCGATCAGCACATAGGGCTCAGTGAACTCGATCGTCGTACCGCGCGTCGGATCGACGGCGAGGAAGGCCAAGTCCCATGCGTCTTGCACGGCGGCCGCTGCGACCAGCCCGGCCTCCTCGTAAGCCACAAACCGCACCGGCACGCCGAGACGCTGCGCCAGCTCACGCGCCAGCGCGACCGAGATGCCCCGAGGCTCCCCAGTGGCCTTGTCCCTCTGCGCCAACACAGGATTGCCGAAGTTGATGGCGGCCCGCAGCGTGCCGCCGGGGGCCAGCACCCGCGCCGCGTCCGGCTCAGCCGCAACGGCAGTCGTAGCCAGCAGCGTGGTGCCTGCAAGCACCAGGCCGATCAAGGTTTGCATCACGCCCTGCCCCCATCGCACGATCACACATAGGCAAGCCTTCAAAGCCCGGTCGCGACTGCCGTATCGCGTTCGTAAGTCGACGCATACACCGGTTCGAACATGGGCTCACTTCCATTTGGGTTCGAATATCTTTTCCAACGGTTAATCGCCGGCGACCGGCAAGCCGATCACAGGGCAGCTTTTCGCGCTTTGCGCCCGAAATTCCTCATTCCGCTTACGGCAACGATCGCCTGGTGCGGCCGGGTTGCCATCGGTTCTGATCGTTGCTCCACTATAGATAACGACAACACCGGCGAAGCAAACAGCGCCGTGGGGAGGAATGGATGCCAAGCACTGTCGCACGCCGCACGGCGCTGGCCCTTGGCATAATGAGCAGTGTGGGCCTGGTGCTCGGGCGCGCACGCGCGGCGGAACCTGTGCTCAAGATCGGCGTGCTGACCGATTTGGAGGGCGTGTATAGCGAAGCGGCCGGTCATGGCTCGGTGATCGCCACGCGTATGGCGGTGGACGATTTCATGGCGGCCAACCCTGGTGCCGGGTTCAGCGTGGACGTCCTGGCCGGCGATCATCACAACAAGCCAGATATCGGCGCGGCCCTCGCGCGCAGCTGGTTCGACCGCGATGGCGTGGACGTGATCACGGACGTGCTGGGCTCGGCGATCGCCCTGGCGGTCGGCACCCTGGCGCAGGAGAAGGACAAGGTCGCGCTGTTTGGGGGCGCCGGCACGATGGAGCTGAGCGGCCGCGCTTGCAGCCCCAACCAAGTGCTGACGACGTATGACACCTACTCACTCGTCGCCGGCACAATTCGGCCGCTGATCGCGTCCGGCGCCGACACGTGGTTCTTCATCACTGCCGACTACGTATTCGGCCATTCGCTCGAAGACGAGGCGACACGGTTCATCGACACCGCCGGGGGCAAGGTGGTCGGCCGGGTCAGCTACCCGTTTCCCGGAACGGCCGATTTTTCGTCCTACCTGGTGGCGGCGCAGGCCAGCCGGGCGAAGGTGGTCGCGCTGATGATGTCGGGCGACGACATGAGCAA
>CAXTJW010000005.1:0-22343 GCA_964244305.1 uncultured Acetobacteraceae bacterium | reverse complement strand
GCGCAGCAGATTGGCCCGGCGCAGGCCCGGGCGAGCGGCCGCGCGGCCGTCGAGGCGATGAAGCGCATTCCGATGGACGACCCGCTGCTCGGCCGCGGAACAATACGCAAGGACGGCCGCGCAATCAGGGGCATGTGGCTGGCGCAGATCAAGACGCCGGCGCAGTCGGCCTATCCGTGGGACTACTACACTATTTTGCGTGAGTTGCCCGCCGAAGAGATCATCCGCCCGGTCTCGCCGGACTGCGCCTTCGTGCGCAGTTGATGGGCGGCTCCGACCCGCGCCGTTTGGCAACCGGATGATCGGCAACCTCGGGGTGTTCGACGCGCGGCTATACCTGCTGTATCGCCGGTTGGCCTAGATCGGCGGCTGCCACAGATAATGGTCGATGGGAATTGGCCTCGGCGGCCTAACGACTGCTGTCGGCGGCGACACGCCGGGCATTTCACGCTCAGACATGCCGGGCGGCGGGTTTGGGTCGCCGGCGCGGGGAGTGATCGATATGACAGCCGTTGCTGCCCTATCACCCAGAGGCGGTGCCGCCGCGACGGGCAGTGTGCGGTCCGCCTCCGTGCCGCCGCTCAAATCCAATCGTTCGGCACTTGCGGAAGGTGGTTCTGACGCTTTGTCACTGTCCGTTGGCGCGACCAGGATGGGAGGCTCGGCGATCGATACCTTAGCCGGCTGCGAGAGAGCGGCCAGACCTTTGCGGGGAGCGCGGTACTCGGCCCCGTGCTCGATCAGCGGCGCGGTCGGGGCAATCGAAAATGCAGTGGCAGCGGCTATGACGGCGAGGGATCTCGCGACCGCCCGTAGCGCCCAGCCATAAGCGCGGCGCGCCGGCACTGGAGGCTGCACAGCGGCCCGGCCCGGCTCCGCCGATGCGTTGCGTAGCCTGAGAAACGGCGGCGGCGCTTGCGGCAACCTCACGTAGCTCAACCGCCTGGCCACTCGCTCGACGTGCTCGCCGGTGATCCGGACACACCCGTCCGCTTCGGCCAGCAGTGCGGCCCGCCCCAGCAAGCGGTCCAGACGACGCGGGTTGCCGCTGCAGAGATCCTCCATGCGCGATGCTGCGCGTGCTGTAAGGGCCTCGGGCGGGTGCCCGGCCTGGGCCAAGCGGCCGTTCAGCACCGCCCGCACATCGGCAGAACTCAATGGCCGCACCCGCACGAATAGCGCATCGGGCCATTCGGCCAAAGCGGCTGTCAGCAGCTCGGGGCCCATTGCCAACACCATTTTGGCGCGGCGATCGGGTGCGGACCGCAAGCGTTCCAAGACAGCGCCATCGACATCGTCCAGCCGCAATCGCCGGACGCCGCGCGGCTTGAAGGCTGGGCGGCCGAGCTTGGCTTCAGGGGTCTCGCCGAGCTCATGAAGCGCCGCCAAGACGGACGTCTTTCCGGAGCCGGGCTGACCGACGAGGATGACGACCGTGACGTTCTTTCGCACTGCGTCGGCCAGGTCTTCGCAGGTCCGGACGAACGAAGAGACGTCGATGGGCGCGAATGCGCCGGAGCGCCGCATTGCCCTGACCGTCAGGCCGACGCGGGCCGGGGCCGTCCTGATCATCGTGAGAGGGTTGGCGTGCTTTGCGCCATGGTGATGGCGGTGAAGCCGGTGGCCCGTGAGCTGATGTGATGACCGCCGGCATTGTGGCCAGCACGATGTGATTTCGCACGGTGTACGGGTCGGCGATCACCGCGCCAGGCGAACACCCCCGTGCCGGCGGCACCGACCGCCCAGCGCCAACCACATCGATGATATGTCACTTCCAGCATCGTCCCCAGGCCCCGGTTACTGCGACCATCCAGACGCATCATGCGCCAGCGATGGGCGTATGCGAAGCCGAGCGCGAACGCCGTCGTCAGTGGACGCAGGGCGGCTTAGTCGGCGAAATCTGTGGTAAGGGTCAAGGGGCCGAACACGGTTGAGGATGTCGCCGCTGACCCGATCCATCACCGGCGCGCCCGGTCGGGTGTCGGCCCAGCCGCATGGACCGCGTCGCTTGGTAGGCGCGCTTCGTGGTGAGCCTGTGTTAAAAACACGTTTACGTGTCGGTATCGGCCGCCTTACGATGTGGGCCTGCGAGGAGATTGGTGACAGTGTGTCACTGCGACCGGCACAACGAGGACTGTTATTCTTGAAGAACAAACTTTCCTCATTGAACATAGATTGTCCCTCTCAGCAGGAGCTTGCAACCCATGAGGCTGGCGGTATGGAGAAGCCTATCGTTCTAGTTGTAGAAACCAATAGATTATCTTGGGAAGGTTTAAGGTTAATCTTGCAAGGCTCGCTTTATCTGGTTTCCGACGCGCTTTCCGTCGATGACTTTCTGAGTGCCGAGCCAGCAAGTCGTTTGAACCTCGTCATCTGGGGGGCCAACGTTCCGGTAAGCGACGTTCGCAAGGATATCCTGAAAATCCGCAAGCAGACCGCTTCCGCCAACCCGCCGGTGCGCCTGGTCATCCTGGCACAGAGTTCCAACCGCAGTGCAATTCGCCGCCTCGTAGCGCTGCATGTGGACGCCGTCCTCATGCACGATATCTCCGGTGACATCCTGCAGCGCTATCTGGAACTGGTGATGCTTGACCAGCAGGTGTTTCCGCGTATTTACGCCTCCTTTCCGGCGGACGAATCTAACGCCGCCGATGTTGCGCCGGAACCGGCCACGCTCATGCCGCGGCGTCACCACGACCCGCCGAGCCATGGCAACAGCCAGGATCTCGGGCTGTCCGGGCGTGAGTCTCAAATACTGCAACTACTTGCAGATGCGGCGGCGAATAAGACGATCGCGAGGGAACTCGGTATCACCGAGGCGACAGTCAAGGCGCACGTCAAGAGCGTGTTACGGAAGCTTCGTGCTTCCAATCGCACCCAGGCTGCGATCTGGGCGATAAACAACCTGGACCGAAGCGGCTCCGCGCCGCCGAACGGGTCCAACAGCGGCTGACCCGGGCAACAGCGACGAGTGGCCGATCATCTCGCAGTCTCGACGCGGGTGGGCGGTATCACGACGAACAGCGGATGATCCGACAGTTGCACCGGCAAGGTCGCCACATGATGCACGGTCTGAATCGGATCAGATGAGACCAGCGGATCATACAGCAGGACCGTTTCCTGCGGCGACGCAAAGGCGACCTCAATCGGAATGTCCACGGGCGGAGTCGCAATGCGGGTGTCGGGGTCCCATAGCTGCTGCTCGTTCCACACAGCCAGCACTCTCGTACCGTCGCTTTTGGTCATAAGCAACGTGTTGCCAGTGTGATCATACGGCACGCCCGGCGCCTGAAACGCGAACACGCCGGGAGGCGCGCCCGCTTCGGCAGGCTGCGTGTCGGACAGGATCGCGGTCATGGCGCGGAGCGCGGTCGCGACCGGCTTCGGCGATCCGTCGTGCCGGAACAGGCCGAAATGGTATTCACGCTCGGTGCCTGCCGGGTCGGGTGCGTCGTCGATCAGGTCGTATAAGTAGGTCCGCGCGACGCCCGCTACGGCCTCATCCAGCAGCAGACATAGCAAATAGCTCGCCTGAACATGCTCGGGAACACCTCCCCAGCCCGCGTTCTCCGGCAGGGTATAGTAGCCGGTTTCCGTGATGACGACCGGCAGAGATGGTGCGATGGTCCGGCCGCCGTCGATCGCGGCATGGATGACGAAGATCGGGCGCAGTCCGTGCGGCGGATAGGAATGGATGTTGGCGTAGTCGGCATAGGCGGACAGATCGCCGAGCGACAAGCTGTATGGATCGACGCTCCCGATCGTGAACATGTAGACCGCCGCTTGCGTCAGGCGGGAGTCCGCGCGAACGGCAGCATACAGGTCCTTTTGCAACGCGACCGCGGCGTCCAACCCGCTCCTGCCGCGGTAACTCACCGGATAGTTCGCAGCTTCGTTCACACCTTCCACAGCATTCAGGAATGGGGCCATCTCGCCGAGTGGTCGCATCGCAGCGGTCAAATCCACCGGGCCGCCGCCATTGACAATCATGTCGAAGCGAACCCCGAGATGGCCCAGGGCCTGCATCGTCTCCAGGCTCTTCGCGCTATCTGGCGAAGTTTGGCGTACCGAGTGGATACCAAGGTAGTCCAGCATAGCCAGGAGCCGAGCAGGGTCATTATAACCGTCTGACCCGATATGCAGATTGACGCCGATCGTCGAGAGCACGTCGGCGGCCTTCCGCTCTGGCGTGCCCTCTATGACGGCCAGCGCCGGGCGGACCCATAGCCCCGCTAGCAACGTCAAAGCGACGACTGCTGCACTCTGCGAGAAGCGGCGTGCCGGCCTGGGCCGCGCCGTGGTTCCCGTCCTGCACTGCCCGGCGGATTCGAGCGAGGCGGACGATTGAACTTGTGTCATTGCAGGGCTCCTCGCGTCGTCGCATACGGCGACGACCGGCTGCGCTTCGGCTGGGCGGTCGCAAGGCCCACGAACATCCACAACAACAGGCCGATCTCGCCGCTGGTGACGCTCGTAAGCGGAATCGACGAGATCATCCCGACGATAACGGCGCCGGTCACGATCAACCTGGGATCGCGGCTGCCGGCCACGCGCACCAGCGCCTGGACGCAGCACCACACCAATCCCATTAAATAGACGGTGCCCACCAGCACGCCCATGGCAATGATCGAGGTGACGATCTCGCCGTCGGCGGCGTCGACGCCGTTGAAGGGGGTCGCAAGGCTGGCGAAGCCGAGCCCGAACGCCATACCATCCACCAGCCGGTAGATTTCGAACAACTGGCCCAGACGGGCCTTGCCGCTGCCGTCATCGGCAACCGACCCCGTCAGCGTGCCCAGCCTCTCCATGACGGCGTCGCCGAAGTCGGCATTGAATGCCGCCAAAACGGTTGCGATGACGATCGTGATCGCGATCAGCCCGGCGCGCTCCCTCGTGCGTCCGAACAGGGCACAGTAGCCGATGCCGAGCACGAGCGAGATCCAGGCGGTCCGATAGTAGGTGAAGAGCAATCCAGGAGCCACCAGCAGCGCCAAGCCCAGCGCCTGCCATCCTTTGCGGCAGAACCCGAACAGCAGGACGCCGCACGCGGCATAGGTCCCGAACGATGCCGGGGAGTTCATCATGCTGAACACGCGAACCTGATACGGCTCCGGCCGCCCCAGCACCGAAATCGTCCCCGAGACGCTCAGCATCCAGTAGCGGTCCCACTCGTTCGGACTGACATATTGCCAAATGCCGTATACCCCGACGATCGGCGCCAGCACGAAGAAGGCCTGGGTCGCCGCTTGCAGGGCCGTCGGATCGCGGCGAGCCGTGCGCATGATCCAGGCGCCATACAGCAGCGGCGCATACGTCTTCAGCGCCGCCGTCCCGAGCGGCCCGAACTGCCCGGCGAAGGCCGACAGCAGCATGCCATAAGTGACGCACAGCCCGACCAGCAGCAACGGCAGCAGGTCCTCGTCCTGCGGTTCCTGCCGTCCCAGCAGATGCCGCAGCTCGACGGTCGGGATCAGGATGGCCAGGACCGGACCCAGCAGCATCACGCCCGATGGATCGAAGCCGATATGCACGTCCACCATACGGCGCAGCAAGGGCGCGAACACATAGAGCGTCAGGGCGACTTCGATGCTGCGGCCACAGCCTTCGCGCCAGGCGATATAGCCGACCACGGCCGAGCCGAGGATGAACAGCGGCCGCACGACCCCCGGCGCCGCCACCGACAGCGCGATCGTGCCGCCGATCAACGCGACCAGCGCAAGCCGGGACCTGTTCGCCGTTGCCCGCCCGACCAGATCCGCAGCAGGGCGGACCTGGCGGGACGCGGGATACGCCGGGGCCTGCCTGTCGGCTGCGCGTGTCATGCAGCCGCCGGCAGCGCCGGTTGCACGGGTAATCCGGCCAGGGCGTATTGCCTGTCGATTGCTTGCCAGAAGCGTTCGATGGTGAAGTCCTGGCGGACGCGTGCCGCGCCGGCGTGGGCCGCTGCTTGGTAGGCCGTGGGCGTCAGAAGGCGGTCAAGCGCCGCGGCAAACTCCGTTGCGTCGCGGGCCAGGGCACCATGCGCGGGGCCGCCGATCAGCCCCGGGATGCCGCCCGACGGATAACCGATGACTGGGATGCCCCGCCCCATCGCCTCGAGCACCACCAGCGGCGAAGGGTCGGGCGCGCGGGATGGCACCGTCAGGATGTCGATGCCGGCGTACGGGTCTTCGCCGGGGCCGGCCCAGCCAAGGACCTGGCATCGCCCCTGCGCCACCAGCGCATCGACGCGGGGTTGCAGGGAGTGCCAATACGCCGCCCCCTCGTCGTCGGCACGGCCGCGGATCAGCAGGCGGAGATCGGATCTGGTGGCGCTCGCGGCCGCGAACCAATCCAGCAGCAAGTCGACGCCCTTGAACGGATGAAAGCGGCCGACAAAGCCGATCGTCGGCTGCGCGGACGGCAGGCGCGGTGCCGGAAGCGGGCCGGGACGGATCCCGTTCGGGAGGACGGCCACGCGCGGCGGCAACTTCGCGGCGGGATAGCAGGGCGGCGATACGATCAGCGTGCGGCGGACGATCCGCGCGATACCGGCCCAGATGGCCTTCTCCAGCCGCGTATGCGGGATGTCGTGCACATGCGCCACCACCGGGCGTCCCGCGGTCAGGCGAACGAGCGACCCGACGACATGCGCCTTCAGGCCGTTCGTGTGCAGGGCGGCGGCGTCCAACTCCTGCGCTGCATGGGCGAGTTGACGGGCGCAACGCCACGCCGCAGCGGCGGCCTGCACGAGATCGCCGGGCCGCGGCGGCCGCCGCACCGCCGCCACGGCGCCGAGATCGTAAAGCCGGACGGGATAACCCAGGTCTCGCGCCAGCGTCGCCAGCTGCCCCTCCCCCGGAACCGCCAGCGCGGCGCGAATGCCTGGATTGGCCATCAGGTCCACCAGCACCCGTTCCGCCCCGCCTTTCAGGTCCGCCACTGGGGAGACGAACAGGATGGTCGGCCGAGATGCCGCGCCGTCATCGGGCCAGATATGGGGCGCGGGGAGGTCGGGCATGGTCTGCAGCGTCTCCTAGAACCGGCGCGCAAGCTGCGGCCGGCGCAACAGCCCGAGCGCCCAACGACGTTGGTCGGGCAGCACCGCCGCCAGCCATGTTCCCGTCACAGTGGCGAACACCGGGACCGCCACCATCAATCTTGGCAACGGTCCATCGATCGACGCCCCGATGCAGATGCCCGCAATCGCGAGCGGCAGCGCGATGCCGCCGGCCAGGGTCACGCAGCGCAGCACCAGCGGGCCGCAATCGAGCGCCACCGCCGTCCCGCCCAGCAACATAAGCCCCCGTGCGGCTTCGCCCAGGCCCAGGCCGAGCGTTCCCAACCGGGTAACGACCAGCAGATTGAACAGCCCATTGACGGCGAAGGCCGAGGCCACGATCCCCGCAGCCACGCCGTGGCGTCCCGCGGCGTTCAGCATCCGCACCAGCACCCAGCCCAGCATGGACGCCCACAGCCCAGCGCCAATCCCGCGCATCGCACCGGCCGTCAGTCCGACCGCATGCGCGTCGAACGCGCCCCGGGCAAAGACGATGGTTACGATGTCGCTCGCGAACAGCACGACGAAGACGGAGACCGGAGCGCCCAACGCCAACAGGCGGGTGCATATCCGCTGCACCTCGCTGCGCGTGTCCTGAAGCGGCGAGCTTGCCCGGGTGAGCACGACGTAGCCGATCGGCTGGCTGACCAGGTAGAACGTCGTTTCGGTGAGCGTCCGCGCGTAATCCAGCGATGCCAACGCGCCGACCGCGACGCCCGATGCCAGCATGCGCTCCAGCAGGACGTTGACTTGCTCGGCCACCGGGATCCCCAGCATCGCGCGAAAGCGCCGCCAGAATATCGCGCCGACATCGCGCAGCATGCCAAGATCGACGCCGCGCAGGGTAATGGCGCGCAGGCGCACCATCGTGAGCAGCGCATAGATCAGCACCAGATCGAACGAGAGCACAAACCCCCAGGCGATCGCCACGGCGTGGCCGGACAGCGCCATGACGGCGATGCCCACCATCATGCCCAGGTTTTGCGTCGCCGCACGCAGCGCCGCGATACGGGACCGGCCCAATGCGATCTCGATGGAGCCGAGATACGCGGACAATACCGACGCAGGAATGGCCAGGCACATGACCTGGACGAACTGGACGGTCAACCGCTGCGCATCGCCGTCGAACTGACCGACAAGGACGCCGATCCAGGGTGCTGCGAACAAGAACACGGCGCAGGCCACGAGCAGCGCAAAGCCGGTGACGAGCACAGCGAGGGCGCCCGAGCGCTGCGGCGCGTCACCGTCGAGGCTCCATTGCCGGTGCAGCGGGATGAGCACAGCCGGGAGGCTGTCACTCTGCAGCGGCGCGACCGGCAACAGCACCGCCGTCAGCGCGCCGCGGAAACCGTCGGCGACAAGGTTGGCGCCGACCAGTCGAGCCATCGCAATCTCGCGCAGGAAGCCGAGCACCTTCCCCACCAGGGCGCCGCTGATCAATGTTGCCGCAAGCCGTGAGCTCATTCGGCCAGTCAGTCCTGCACGCCGCGGCGGATCGCCAACGCCCGCGTCCAGGCCCGCTTGAGGCTCGCCGACACGACCGAGATGCTGAAGCGGCGATGAACCGCATCCAACCCGGCGGCGCCTGCTTGCCTGACCTCCTGCGGCGCTTCGGCCAACCGGTCCAGCATGGTGGCCAAAGCGCCCACGTCGCTTTCGCGTACAATCCAGCCGCCGGCGCCGATCACCAGGGGGATCGATCCAGATGAGGAGCCGATCACCGGCACGCCACAGGCATGTGCCTCGATGATCACGCGGCCGAACTGCTCCTTCCAGGTCGGGGTCGTGCGGGACATCAGCACCAGCGCGTCGAGCGACGACATGAACGTCGCCACCCCCGCCGGGCTGCGCGGCTCGAGCAGGCGGACCCGATCCTGCAGTCCGAGTACCGCGGCACGCTCCATCAGCGCAGCCCGCTGCGGGCCGTCACCGATCACTTCGAACTCGATCGGGCGACGGCAGCGATGCAGCGCCTCGACGACGTCCATCAGCCCCTTCTCGGGTACGAAGCGGCCAACGTAGCCGATGCGGAACGGACGGCCG
This sequence comes from uncultured Acetobacteraceae bacterium, assembly GCA_964244305.1. Taxonomy (GTDB): domain Bacteria; phylum Pseudomonadota; class Alphaproteobacteria; order Acetobacterales; family Acetobacteraceae; genus CAHJXG01. The sequence goes on along the minus strand of CAXTJW010000005.1, from coordinate 13,261 downwards.
CCGGGGCGCGGGGCGGCACGCGGGAAGAACGTACCGGTGTCGATCCCGTACTCGACGAACTCGTGTGGCCCGCTGAAGCCCGCTTGCCGCACGACCGCCAATGCCTCCTGGCCGCGCGCGATCATCAGCTCGCTGCGGCCCAGAGTGTAGCGACGGATCTGCTCGAACCCGATCGGTAGGCGCCGGTAGATGTTCTGATCGGTCTCCAACACCAGGGCGGCCTGGGGTGCGAACTGGTCGCGCAGCAACGCAGCCTGCAACGCGACCGCGCTCCACGGCTCCTCCCAGAGGTGCAGCACGTCGGGCTGCAGGGTCCGGATGAGCTGACCGAGGCGTGGGTAGTGGTGCAGATACCATTTGACCGGTCCAGCCCGCGTCAGACGGGCGGGCGAGATCTCAACGTGCAGCCCGGTCCGGGACGGCTCGCCGTGCTCGGGATGCGCCTGTCCGTACTCGTGCCAGACCCGTGGTACGACCAGGGTCAGGTCCAGCGCCGGGTCGCCGGCGAGCGCCTCGTAGCGCATGCGTCCGGCCCCGGCCCGGGTCGCCGAGTGCGACACCGACATGACGCGGATCGGACGCGATGCGGCTGCGGCCGGGTCGGGCCTGATCGCCGAAAGCTGTTCGGCCCTCATGCCGGCAGAGCGCGGTAGGACGTCCGCGACCCCGGCAGGCCGTAATCGAGCCCGTCGACGCCGCTCGCTCCGCTGACCACGAGACCGAGCACCTCGCCGCCCGCGGCGACCAGGTCCCGCATGCCTTGCACAACCCTCGGCAGTCGCGACTTGCCGAGGCTGGCGCAAAAGATGATGCCGTCGACCCGTCTGGCCATGACATGGGCATCCATCAGCAACATGGCCGGTGGACTGTCGACCAGGATCAGGTCGTAGTCGGCCTCTGCCCCGCTCAGCAACACGTCCAAGCGGTTCTTGCTCAGCAGTTCGGTGCTGTCGACGCTGGGCCGGCCGGCGGTGATGATGTGCAGTCCCTGGTAGTCGCCGACGATCTGATCCAACGCCGCCTCGCCGCGCAGGTATTCGCTCAGGCCCACGCCACCGGCGAGCTTCAGCGCCTTGCCGAATGTCGGGCGCCGCAGGTCGGCTTCGACCACGAGCACTCGCCGGCCCGTCGAGGCCGCGAACAATGCCATCGACAGCGTGAGGAAGGTTTTGCCCTCGCCGATGTCGGCCGAGCCGACCATGATCGTCTTGGGCGCGGTCCCCGGCACCAGCACGACCCGGCCGAATAAGGCGCGGATTGCCTCCTCCAGCGGCGAGGCGGCGTCGAGGTGCATGGTCGGCACTCGGCTGCTGCGACGTCGGCGCACCCAGGGAACATACCCCATGATTGGGATGCCGGCCAAGGCGGGCAAGTTCGACGTCGCGCGAAACGTCCGATCGCCCCGGTCGCGCATCAGGCTCATCCCGGCGCCCACGACGGTCGCGAGCACGGTGCCGATGCCGACGAACGGCAGCTTTTTCGGAAACCACGGGCGGTCCGGCAGTTCGGCGTGGTTCACCAGCCTGGCGTCGCCAGTCAGCAGCCGGCGCTCGGTCTGCAGGACGTTCACCTTCTTCAACTGCTCGACGTAGATCTCGCGGCGCGCCTCGACGTCGCGCACCATGATGGCGATGCCGGCCTCGGCGCCGCCCGCCTGGCCGACGTTGAGCATCAGCTTGTCGTATTGTCCCTTCAGCTCGGACACGCGCGCGGCCGCAGCATGCACGTCCTTCTGCAGCCCGCCGAGGATCCGCGCCGTCTCCGCAGCTAAGCGGCGGTCGATCTCCCGCTTCTGGTCGACCGCCGCCACCACGGCCGGGTGCGCATCGCCCAAGCGTTGGCGCAGGTCGGCGGCACGCGAGGCAAGAACAGCCGCTTGCTGCTTGAGGTCGGCGATCGTGCGGCTGTTCAGCACCTCGGGCGCCTCGTCCGTGCCGAGTTGGAACGGCCGCGACAGCGCCTGGGCATAGGCCGCCTGCGCGGCTGCCAGTTGCTGCCCAAGCGCCGAGAGACGTTCCGAGCTGATCGAGGCGGTCTGACCGCGGACGATGCCATTCTCGCTGCGATACTGCTCCACCGCCAGTTCTGCCGTGCGAAGCTCCTGGCCGGATCGGGCGATCTCGGCACTCAGCCAATTGATGGCGTTATCGTGCGTATCGACTTTCCGGTCCTTGTCGTCTTTCAGGTAGGTGTCGATGAGCGCGTTCGCGACGATGACCGCCGTGTCGCGTACCGGGGAAACGAACGACACCTCGATCACCCGCGAACGGCCGGTCGGCCCGATCGAGAAGCCGTTCTCCAGTCGGCTCAGCATCCGTCGGAAGTCGAGCTTGTCGCACTCCGGCGGTGGCACGACCCGGCTGATCAATCCGGTCAGCCAAGTCCCCTTCCGCGTCGCCTCGCAATCCGCCGTCAGCCCCGCGACCACAGCCGGGTCGTCCAAGATGACGCGCGCCAGGCGAGGCGAACGCAGCATCAGCATCTGGCTCTCGATGTCCGCTGGGTCACCCAGACGTTGTGCCTCCGCCGAGGAACCGCCGGTGGCCAGCACCGCTTCGCTGCTTGCGACCATCAATGACGCGGAGGCTCGATAGGTCTCCTGGATCGAGCTGAACGCGGCCCCGACGAGCGTGATGGTCAGCAGGAAACTGGCGATAAACCACTTTTTTTGCCGCGCCAGACGGGACGGCAGGCTGGCAACCGGCGCGAGGGCCGGCGCATCGTGATCAAGGGTCAGCGGCATCACGTCATCCTTGTCGTAGCGCGGGGGGCAGGTTCGGCCGGGCCCATTGGCGCGCGCCTGTGCGGAAGCGCCGGACCGCCTCGATTTCGCTCGAGACCTCGCGCAGCAGGTCGCAATAGCGGAGCGCGATGAGCGGCCAAGCGTACTGCTGGGCGGTCGCAAGCGCGCCGGATCGGAAGCGGGCCTGCAGTTCGGACGCGTTCAGAAACGGCGTTACGACAGCAGCGATGGCGGCGCCGTCGGCCCGGATGAACTGCCCGTTGACGCCATCCTGCAGGTATTCCTCGATCCCGCCCACGGCAGTGGCGAAGACGGGGAGCCCGCAGGCCATCGCCTCCATGCAGGTCAGCCCGAAAGCCTCGTAGGCTGTCGGAAACACGAAGGCATCGGCCGCGCGATACAGGCGGGGCAGGTCGTGGCGTGGACCGAGGAACACCACCCTGTCTTGCACCGAAAGCCGCTTCGCCTGTTGCGCGAACTGGGCTGGGGCGCCAGCGCCGGCGACCAGCAGCATGGCGTCGCCCATGCCGGGCTGCGCGAGCGCGTCGATGACGTGCGCCAGACCTTTCCGGCTGAACTCGTGTCCGACAAACAGCAGAATTGGGGTCGTCGCGCCGAGCCCGAGTTCCAGCCGGGTCTTGGCGCGATCGTCGGGCGCCGGGTTGAAGCGCTCGAGGTCGACGCCGTTCGGGATCAGCACGATCCGTTCGCTTGGTACGCCATAGTAGCGCTGCAGTTCGCTCGCGATCCGTTCGGACAAGGCGACGTAGCGACGGAACCGCAGCCCGCCGATCATGATACGGTCCCGCGCGGACACCCAGTAGTGCATCGGGTTTAGCCGCCATCGCCAACCGCCGGTTGCCCGCTTCATGTCCAGGTTGGCACGGTTCACCGCATGAACGACGACCACGTCGCCGGCCAAGGTGTCGCCATGACTGAGCACGACGCGCCCCTCGCGTTGCCGCCGCGTTACATAGAGATGCAATGTCGCAGCGATCGTGAAGGCCGGAACAGTCAATAGCCGGCCGATGTGGCGCAGCCGGCCGCGCGAGCCGATTCGCGCCAGCAACGGCGCGAGCCGGTGGATGTCGGGCGCAGCATCAGGCGTGACGCTGGCGATCACCCTGGCGTCGACACCATTGGTCCGGAATGCGCGCTGCAGTTCGAAGGCGACCGTTTCGAGGCCGCCGGATTGGCTGAATTCGAAGACGACCTGGTCGATCCGGACCGACGGCGCATGCGTCATGGCAGTGTTCGGCCGAGCCCCACCCAGCCCGGCGCTGTGCCGGTGCGGGCGGCCTCAATCCGGCGCGCCAGCGTGCGCCCGAGCCGGATCGAAGGAACCTCGACGAAACGGTGCATCGTCTCGGCGCACAGCAGCGAGAGTGCGATGACGACAGCGAGAATGACGCCCATCGGCAGCACGCCGTAAGCCAGATGCACGGCCCCGACCAGCAGCGGAAGGTGCACAAGATACAGGCTATACGAAATCCGGCCAAGCCAAACGAGCGGCGCTGCCGTCAACGCGCGATCGACGCGGGTCGAACCCACCGTCAGCATCAGCAACATTGCGGCCCCAGCACCCCAAACGAAGTCGAAGTAGCGATAAATCGTCGGCCCCGGCGAAAGTATCAGCCCAATCGCTATCATCCAAAGGATAGCGACCGCCACCCGCGGCAGCCGTTCGACGAGCCCGCGTATGCCCGCCACATTGCGGGCAATCAGGATGCCTGCCGTAAAGAGGAAGACGAACTGGCCGGTATTCAGGCCGGACATCAACAGCGTTCCGGCTTCGCGCCCCGCGAGTGCCGCAGTGCAGGCAACCCCGAAGAGCACAGAGACAACCATTGATGCGACCGGCCACCGCAGGGTCAGAAGAACGAGCACCGGAAACACCAGAGAGATGCGCAACTCGTGCACCAGGCTCCAGATGACAGGGTCCAGCGTCATGTCGCGTTTTAACCCGGTCATGGCGAGGTCGCGCAGGACGTAGCCGAGCGACAGCGGCTGGTCCCAGACGTCGATGTTGAACCACGTGCTGAGCGCAGGGATCGGCGCGGGCCGGATCGCGCCGTACAGGGCCACAGAAACCAGGATCGCGGCCGCGAATGGCAGGTAGATGCGGCAGATCCGCCTGACGGCGTAGCTGAGATAACCCGGCTGCTGGCCGTCCCGCAGGAAGGGCAGGCTGAGCACGAAGCCGCTCAGGACGAAGAACAAAACGACCGCCGACGGGCCGCTGCTGACCAGGATCCGCAATGGAGTGTATTTCAGCCAGGTCCACGGCTCGCCCCAGGCGGCACGGCTCAGCGGGTTCGTGTACGTTGCGAACCCGGCCGTGACCTGCGAGCAATGGAATGTCACCACGAGCAATGCTGCGATCCCACGCAGCGAGTCGAGACTGTCCCAGCGACGCTCGCTGGTCACAATACGAGGCCAGTGGCCGCCACGGGCCACGCCGGAACGTCCTCGGCAAGCGCCGGAACGTCCTCGATATGCGCTGCAGGCATCAACGCCGGTGACTTCCGCTCGGCCGCAAGAGCCCGCCGCACCAGGCTTTCGATCGATTGCCGGAACGCATCTTCCGAGAACCGCTCCGCATTGGCGATGCACGCCGCGGCCGTGAACTGGCCGATAGACCGCTCGAACCGATCCACCGCATCCACGATCGCCGCCTCGGTCTGCTGATGGAAGAACAGGCCGGTCGGCCCAGTCTCGCCACCCGTGCTGACAGTCTCACGCAGGCCACCGTCGCCGAAGGCGATCACCGGAGTACCGAGCGCCTGCGCCTCGACCGCGGTGATCCCGAAATCCTCGATGCCTGCGAACATGTAGGCGCGGGCGTTGGCCAACAGCGTCCGCACTTCCTCGTTGGAGCGGAAACCCAGCACCTCCACGTTGGGCCCCGCCGCCGCCTGCACCTTTTTAAGGTCGGGTCCGGTGCCGATGATCTTGAGCCGGCGCCCAGGCATGGCAGCGAAAGCGCGCGCCAGCAGGTCCGTCCGTTTGTAGGGCACGAGCCGCCCCACGGAGACGTAGTAGTCGCCCCGGGCCGCCCCAGCCGGCCGGGGCACGGCCGGCACTGGCGGGTAGATCACCTCCGCCTGACGCCGGTGCACCCGCCACATCCGCTCCGATACGAAGCGCGAGCAAGCGGCCATCGCATCGGGGCGCTGCGCCGCCGCGTAATCCCACATGCGGATCTTGTGCAGGGTATGCCGCGCCAGCAAACTCATGGGGCCGCGGTTGAGCCGCGCCTCGCGCAGGTATTCGTGCTGCAGGTCCCAGGCGTAGCGTGCCGGCGAGAACACGTACGACACGTGCACCTGGCCCGGCCGCGTCAGCACGCCATAGGCGACGCTGTGGTGGGTCGAGATGATGAGGTCGTAAGCCATCACGTCGAGCTGCTCGACGGCCAAAGGCCACAGGTGCAACAGCTTGCGGTAGTAGCGGGCGATGCGCGGCAGCTTCTGCAGGAAGGTCGAGGTGATCAGCCGGTCGCCCAGGAAGCCGCGCTGCCCCGGAGGCACGGCATCCAGCACGGTAAACACGTCCGCTTGCGGATATAACTTAAGGATCTGCTCGATGACGCGTTCCGCGCCGCCATATGCGGACATCGTGTCGCAGACGAGGGCAACTTTCATGGAACTGTCCTGATCATTGGGTGGCGGGGACGCATGTGGTCGCGGTCGGCTGGGGTCAGTACGCATTGCGGTCGAACAGGGTCGTGACGACCGTCATCGCCAGGATCTTGAGGTCGAGCGCCAGCGACCAGTCGTCGGTGTAGGCGAGATCGTGCTCCACCCGGCGTTGCATCTTGTCCAACGTGTCGGTTTCGCCGCGCAACCCGTTGACCTGCGCCCAACCGGTCATGCCGGGCTGCACCCGGTGGCGGCCGAGATAACCGTCGATCAGTGCGGCATACTGGTCGTTGTGCGCCAACGCGTGCGGTCGCGGCCCGACCAGCGACATGTCGCCGCGCAGCACGTTGAACAGCTGCGGCAACTCGTCCAGGCTGGTGCGGCGTATAATCCTGCCTACGCGCGTGACCCGCATGTCCCCGGGTTTTGCCTGGACGACCTCGCCGTCAGAGGCCGGTTGGTCGGTCATCGACCTGAATTTGTAGACCGTGATGACGTTGTTGTTAAACCCGAGCCGAAGTTGGCGGAACAGGATCGGGCCGGGGCTGTCCAGTTTGACGAGCACGGCCACAGCCAACAGGACGGGCGAGACGAGAACGATGCCGATACCGCTCAGCACTAAATCTTCGATCCGCTTGGCCACCCGCGCCCAGTCGCCAAGCGGCCGGCGGCAGACCGTCAGGACGGGATGACCAAACAGGAGCGACGCCTCGCGGGGTGCGACCGCCAAGGAGGGCACAAGCGGGCAGAGCCGGACGTTGGTGGGGATCGTCCCGAGCTTTACCATCAGCCCGTCGATGTCTTCGTAGGCGGCGGCGGAGGTGGACACGATCACCTCGTCGATCCGGAACAGCCGCGCGAGCCCCACTAGGTCGTCGATTCGGGACCTATTGGATCCCCGCCCGACCGGTGAGAAAACGCCGACGAGGTGCATCTCCCCATCGCTGCTTGCCAGCAGCCGGCGCGACAACTCGCTGCCACGTCCGTCGAGATCCACGACAGCCACGGTCTGCGCGAGCTTTCCAAGCCGCCGCCAGCGCCGCACCCGTGCCGCTGCCCATATCCGCACACCGGCAAGCCCGGCTGTCGTGCCTAAAAACCAGACGGTCACCCAAACGCGGGAAAACTCGTCCGACGTTTTGGTCAGGTAGGCGAGGATGAGCAGGCCGATGAACACGATCGACCAAGCCTCCATGCCTCGCGCGACCTGCGTCGTCGCTGGCGCGGCAAGTAGCCGCTTGTAGCAACCAGCCAGCCGAAACACGTTCGTTGCCACGACGGCGGCCAAAGCCGTGCTGAAAGCGATCTCGGCCGGAATGAGCGCCGCGCCGTGGCGGAGCAGGTAGGCCGCGCACGAACTGCCGAGGACGATGGCCAAGTCGAGGGCAAGCATGGTGCCGCCCAGCATCTTGAGTGGGGTGCTGGCGGGCGAGAATGCCCGCGCACCGAGTTGTGCCTCGGTCCAGCCGTGGGCCGCTGGCGGACGGAAGGCGAGCGGCCGCGCGTTCAAGGCAACGACCCATGGGCAACGAGCGGACTGGCCGGCCTGATAGACGGCGCATCGACCCGGCTGAACGCGTTTCCCGACGCCATCGCGGTTACGGCTGCCCGCGTGCGCAGGCGCATGGCCGCGAGCTTCTCCTCAGACGTTGCAAGCGCCCGGTCGATCGCGTCGAGGATGGAGCCGGGTTGCAGGGGATCGAACAGCCATCCCGTCACTCCCTCGGTGACTAGGTGCCGCACGGCGCTACTCCGCACGCTTCCTGCGACCGGAAGGCCTGTGGCGAATGCTTCGGCCACTGGCACGCGGGCGTCCTCAGTAATCGACGGCACCACCAGGAGCCCGGCTTGCTCAAACATTGCCGGAAGTTCCGCGCGTTCTATCTGGCCATGGAAGACCTGCGACACGTTCGCCGGTAGCGGTTGCGCCGCCAGCACCCCAGCCAAGTCGCCGTCGCCGACCCACCATAGTTCAAGCGCGAGATCCGGATGAGCCTCGGCCCAGACCATGGCGGCGCCTAACAGGTCGGCCACGCCGGAGCTGGGGGTCAGGTCTCCAACTACGACGATCCGGCGCGATGTTTCCGGCGAGCGCCGAGGCTCGACGTGCAGGAAAAGGTCAACAGCATATTGGGCCGGAAGGCGGCAGACAGAGCGGGCGGGGAAGCCAGGGGCGGAGGCGGCGCGGTGCGCTGCATCGCCATCAACCAACACGCCATCGGCCATCTTCAGCACAAGATGTTGATAAAAGGCGACTTTCTTAAGTGGTTCCCGGAGCAAGACTCGAAATGTCACTCGCGTCGACAACGTTCGGTATAGCCCGGCGACGAAGGCGCAGGGCCCGAACTTGTCGGTAATGATCAGCACCGGTCGTTCCGCCTATGCGTGTGCCGCGAATGGGGGCCCGGCTTCGGTGCACCGACAGGCGCCGCACAGAGCACCTCCCAAAACAAACACGATGCCCCTGCCATTAATGCCCCCGCACCAGCGTCTGGTCCCAAACCAGACACAATCACACGCCCTCGTGATACCGATTCCGCGCTGCAGCATCGACATCCCTTTCGAGTACAGCCGAAGGCGAGCGGGCTGCATCAAGCGCGTGTTCGGGTCCGAGCTTCGTACTTTGAGAGTAATACTTTTGAGTTAATACTTTCGTGGCTTAGGGCTCATCTCAAACTCTCGTAAAATGAGCGAATCCAGCGTCACTGCAAGATGAGGAATTTGTGAACACGGGGTGATTTCGCCAGCTCACGTCAAAAAACAAAAACTAACTTGTTGCACTATCGTTAGATAGGATAACGGTTTTGTGAATGCAACTCGGAGCGGGGAACAGTTCCTCGCCGTCGTCAGCGACAAGGACCGATCATGCGAGCGACTGATTTCCTGAATACGCTCGGAGTTAATACTCACATCGACTCTGCGCCTTATGACAACACTGCTCGGATCGCGGGTGCGCTAAGTTATCTGGGCATCGAGAACGTTCGTCAGAGTTCGCCGATCGATGCAGCGTCCTTGGCCGGCATGACAGCACTCGGTCAGACCGGGGCTAAGATCGACCTCATCATCAACGGGGGTGGCCCCGTGTCACTGACCGGGGCGATGGCCAACGTCTATGCTCTCGCGCCGTATCTGAATGCTGTCGAGAACGTCAATGAGGTCGCGATCTACCCGATCGAGTATGCCGGGCTGAGCGGTGTCGATGCCGCCGTCGCATTGCAGAAGGACCTTTACGCCGCAGTTAAATCCAACCCCACAACTGCTCAGTTGCCCGTCTATGACTTCACGATTGGTGGCGCGGATCCTTCCGCCTATCCTTCGATCGGCGATATCTCCCAGTGGACGGATTTCGCCAATATACACTCCTATCCGCCGCAGGGTTTGCGCCCCATTTTCGTGATCCATGCTGCCATCGATGGCGGACGCACCGACGCGCCGTCCAAGCCCGTCGTGGTCACCGAAACCGGCTATTACACCTTGCCCAATTCTGTCGGCTGGGGCGGCGTTCCGGAAAGCCAGCAGGCCAGTTATCTTATCGATGAAGTGCTGGATGAGGCCGCGGCAGGTGTCAGTCGCACCTACCTTTACGATCTGCTCGATGACGGCGCGGACACTGCCGGCATCAACCAGGAGGATCATTTCGGCTTGTTTCACGTCGATGGAACGCCCAAGCCGTCCGCCACCGCGATCCATAATCTTACGAGAATCCTCGCAGACAGCGGCGTGTCGGCCAAGACATTCACCCCTTCTGCTTTCGCGTATTCGGCCACTGGGGTTCCTTATAACTACACAGGTAATAGCTTCGTCCTGGACAAGTCCGATGGATCACACGTCATCGCTGTTTGGAACGAAGAGCAACTTTGGAATACATCAACACTAACCGCTAGCGCTCCGCAGCACTTCGCCACGACGGTTGACTTGAAAGCTTCCTACAATACGGTGCTCGTGTTTGATCCCATGGTTGGCTCCAGCCCGATCGAGACGTTGCACAACGTCAGTACCGTCAACCTTGATCTAACCGATCATCCATTTCTGATCCAAGTGCTGCCCAATGCTCCGGCTTCTCTCCCGCCATTGGCCCCGCTTGACACGTTGACTATCCACGTTTCGGAGGACGCTTATCTTGGAAATGCTAAGTTCCAGGTCATCGTCGATGGAGTGTCGGTCGGAGGCGCCTTGACCGCAACGGCATCCCATGCGGCCGGCCAGACGCAGGACGTTACGCTGACCGGTGCGTTTGGCGCCACTGCCCATACCATCGGTGTCCAATTCTTGAACGATGCTTGGGGCGGAACCCCGCAGACCGACCGCAACCTGTATGTCGACGGCATGACGTTGGACGGCAGCGCCGTCGCGGGTTCGGACCGCGTACAAGACGCCAACGGAACCGCCACGGTTCAGCTCGGTCAGCCGGCGACCAGCCACTTGACATTCAACGTGTCGGAAGATGCCTGGAACGGCGACGCCGTTGCCAAGTTCTACGTCGATGGGAACCAAGTCGGCGCTGCGACGACGGTGACGGCAAGCCACCAGTTGGGTCAGGTGCAGGCGATGGCTTTTATCGTCCCCGTCGGACCCGGCCCGCATACCGCCTCGGTGGCCTTCACCAACGATGCGTGGGGCGGCACGCCGGCGACGGATCGCAATCTTTATGTCAACAGCATCGCAGTCGACGGCGCGATCATTCCGAAGTCAGCCGCGACATTATACTCCAACGGCACGACCTCAGTAAGCTTCGCCGCGCAGCCGGCCCCAATGACGGCGTTCACGCTGACGCAAAATCCCCCTTACCTCATTGCTGCGCACTGACGATGCATGGTGGGACTGATACTACCGGCGTTCCGGAGGCACGAAGTGTCCGGGTTTTCCCTAGAAGGGAGTGAAGGCAGCCGCGCTCCGCCAGGCACGTTCGAGCAGTTCGGCCTGCACGACGAAGTTGAAACGCTCGCTGACCTGCCGCATCGCCCGTGCCCGTGCCGCTTCAAGCGCCGTCGGCTGGAGCGCCAAATGGTCTAGCAACGCCGCCACAGCCGCAGGCGACCGTTCCGGCACAATCCAGCCGCCCTCGCCCACCACGTCGGCGATCGCCCCACTGTCCGAGCCGATCACCGGCGTCCCACAGGAATGCGCTTCGATGATGACCCGGCCGAATGGCTCCCTCACAGTGGCCGTCGACCGCGTCAGCAGCACCAGGACGTCGAGCCGGCTCATCAGGGCAGCCACGTCCTCCGGCGATCCCCACGGCAGCATACGCAGACGGTCTGAGAGACCGAGCGCTGCCGCCTGCGCGACGAGCGATGCCCGAAACGGCCCCTCCCCCATGATCGCCAGATCGACCGGCGTTGCGGCCCGGCTGACGGCCTCGATCAGGTCGCCCACGCCCTTTTCCTCGATGAGCCGGCCAACATATCCCACCGTGAGACCCGCCGACGCACGGCGGCCTGCGGCGCGGCCCGCCGGACGGAACACCGATGGGTCAACGCTATAGCCGATCCGGCCTGCCGGCCCGTGATAACCGCAAGCCCGCACGACCTCGATCGCCTCGTCGCTTCGAGCCAGGACATAGCCAGTTTGCTGCAGCACAGTGCGCCGTATCTGCTCGAACGGCGCCGGCAAGCGCTTGTGCAGGTTCTGGTCCACCTCCAACACGATCGCCGCATATGGACAAAGCCGGTTGCGCAGGCGCAGCGCCTGCAGCGCGACCAGGCTCCACGGCTCCTGCCAGATGTGGATCACCTGCGGCTGCACCCGGCGCATCAGCCGGCCCAGTCCGACGTAATGGTGCAGGTGCCACGTCGCGGGCCCGGCCCGGGCCCAGCGGATCGGCAGCGCGTGCACCCAATCCTCATCGGCATGGGGCAGGTCCGGTGTCAGCCAGCGGCCCCGCTCCGACCACCGGTTCGGCATTACTAAGTCGAGGCGAAGGTCCGGGCGGCCCAGCATGGAGCCGTAGCGCAGCCGGCCATGGATGCGGCTGATCGCGGAATGGGAGATGCACAGGACCCGCAGCGTTTGCACGGAAGGGCTGGAACTCTGGGGTTGAAGGCGTGCGAGCGCCGGCGAGAGCGTCATCCCGCGCGCAACGTCCGGGCCAGCAGGCCGCCCAGGCCACTGAGGTGCACTTCGGCCTGCGCCGTATGCCGATGGGCGCCGTTCAGCGTGTTGCGCGGCAGCGCGTGCGGCCCGGACCTGTCCACGGCGCCAACCAAGCCGCGCCGGGTCGTTGCGGCCGTGGCGAAGCCCGCCTCTCGCGCCAGGCCGAACTCCCGCTCCTTGCAGTCGCCGGGTTGACCGTAGGGAAACGCAAAGTGCCGGACCGGCAGGTCGAGGCGTTCCTGCAGGCGGGCGCGGCATCCCGCGATCTCCTGCCGGGCCTCCGTCAGGGACAAAGACGAGAGGCGGGGATGGTTGACCGTGTGGCCGCCGATCTCCACGCAGGGATCGTCCCGCACCGCCTCCAGCATGGCCCATGACACTCCGTTCCGGTCGTGCAGCGCCGCGGGCTCATGGCCGTTGAGGGCGCAAAATCGCTCGTAACGCAGCACGGGTGCGTCGGGCTCCCAGGCGGCGGCCAGGCGGGCGAACAGGCGGCGCTTCGCCGCGGCGGTTCCGGCCTCGACGGCCGATCCGTCCTCCACTGTCACCCGATCGCGGTTCAGCAGGATTGTTTCCAGCCCGGCCTGCCACAGCGTCATTGTCCCATCGGGAATGCCCGTCGCCACGAACAACGTGACCGGGACGCCGCGCGACCGGAATACCGGCAACGCAACCTCCATCGTATCGCGGTAGACGTCGTCGATCGAGATGTTGACGAAACGGCGTCCCGTGCCGGCGCGTATCCGGGCCAACGCCCCGTCCAGCGTGACCACGTCCCAGCCAG